>NZ_JBQFPW010000016.1:0-137736 GCF_056536585.1 Ruegeria sp. CK2 | reverse complement strand
GCACCAAAGGTGCGGCGCCACCCCCAACCGAACGAGGGCATTTTGAATGACCGATCGACGGGCGGGAGCCCCTAGCCCTGCTTCTGAATTTCCACCGAATGCGGATAGGGAATTGAAACGCCCTTACTGTCGAAGGCTTCTTTGACAGCCTTGGTTGTCTCGAATTTAACGTCCCAGTAATCCGCTGCATTGCACCAGAGGCGCGCCGTCAGATCGACCGAGCTGTCGCCCAGATTTGTGACCCGCGCCCAGGGCTCGGGATCGGTGTGAACGCGGCTGTCGGCTTTGGCGATGTCCAAAATGATCTTCATCGCCTCGTCAGCATTGTCACCATAGTCGATGCCAAAGACCAGATCGACCCGGCGCGTGTCATGAGCCGAGAAATTGGTAATGACCGATCCCCAGGCTTGGCCATTGGGCACAATGATCTGCACGTTATCCGGCGTCACCAGCTCAGTGGTAAACAGGTTCAAGTCCAGCACTGTGCCTGCTGTTCCACCGATGTCCACATACTGACCCAACTTGTAGGGGCGGAATACAACCAGCATGACACCCGCTGCCAGATCGCTAAGCGTGCCTTGTAACGCCAGACCGATGGCCAACGAAGCCGCACCCAGAATGGCGACAATACTGGTGGCCTCGATACCAAAGATCCCCAGAACGGCGACCAGCACCATGGCAAGGATCACCCATTTCACAACGCTCGCCGCGAAATTCCCAAGCGTCGGGTCAATCTGAGGTGTCTTGTTGATGCGACGTCGGACCATGCCCGCGATCGCACGGGCCAGGATCCACCCGAGCACCAGAACAATCAAAGCCTTGCCAGCACTCATGATCATAGGCCATGCCTGACCCGCCATATCCACAGCCTGATCCATCCGTATTGTCCTCATTTCTAAAGGGTGTCGTAGAAAACCATCAAACGGCCCCGCCAAATCGGCAGGGCCGAACTTTGTAACACACGGTGTTTCTTACTTTTTCAGCGAGTCGCGGATTTCCATAAGAATATCCAGTTCGCTAGGGCCTGCGGGCGCTTCTTCTGCCGCTTCTTCTTCCTCTGCAGCCGCGTCTTTGACACGGTTGACCATCTTCACCAGCATGAAAACCACCCATGCAATGATAAGAAAATTGATGATTGCCATGATAAACGAACCATAGGCAAACACCGATGCCCCGGTTTCCCGTGCGGCGTCCAGGCTTGCACCTTCGGCCACATCACCGGCCAAAACAGCATAGTTATTGGTGAAGTCTACCCCACCGGTGACCAAACCGATCAGCGGGTTGATCAGATCACCCACCAATGAGGTTACGATGGCGGTGAAAGCCGCACCAATGATTATACCAACGGCCATGTCCATGACATTGCCCTTGGCGATAAACGTTTTGAATTCTTCCAGCATTGCGTCCCTCGCTGTCGAACTAAGGTTTCTTTTTTCATTTGGCGCATCAGCGCAGGTCAATTGTGCGCAAACTGCATGCTAACAAGCGTGTTTTTATGGGAAACTTTACCTAAATTTCCCCAACATGTCGATTTCAGGAGACACCATGACCCAAAATGCGCAATTTTCCGTAGGTGAAAGATGGCCCGCCAAGGATCCATCTGTCATTCAGCTTTATTCATACCCAACGCCAAATGGTGTCAAAGCCTCGATCATGCTTGAGGAAACTGGCCTGCCTTACGAAGCACATCTGGTCACGCTGGCCGATGCCGATGTAAAAAGCCCCGAGTTCCTGTCCCTTAACCCCAACAACAAAATACCGGCAATCATTGACCCCAACGGTCCTGACGGGCATCCGGTGGGTCTGTTCGAAAGTGGCGCGATTTTGCTTTATCTGGCCGAGAAAAGCGGCAAGTTCCTCGGCCAGACTCAATCCGACAAGTACCGCATCACCCAATGGCTGATGTTTCAAATGGGTGGGCTTGGTCCGATGTTCGGGCAGTTGGGCTTTTTCTACAAATTCGCAGGTAGCGAAATCGAAGACCCCCGCCCGCGCGAGAGATACATCAACGAAGCCAAACGGTTATTGAATGTCGTAGACCAGCAGCTGGACGGGCAAGATTGGATTGCTGGCGAGTTTTCAATCGCGGACATTGCAATCGCGCCTTGGTTGAATGCGCTGGACTTTTATGGTGCAAAAGAGGCCGTCGGCTGGGCCGATCACGCCAACGCTGTGGCCTATGTCGAACGCTTCTTTGAACGCCCCGCCGTGCAACGCGGCAAAAACATTCCGGCTCGGGACCAATAAGACCAACCCTGTAACACAGTCCGGGGCGGTGTCATCCGCCCCGTAACCAGCCGCCTAACCTGGCAGTTTTCCGGTCAGCACATATCGCAGAAGTTCAACCACTTGACCAGGCTCTTCGGCAACGGCCAAGGCCGCCGCATCGACCTCTTTCAGTGCGTGCTGATGGTCCGGGCCATGCAAAACAATCAGCGACTTGCCTAACGCGGCAGCATAGCCCGCGTCAAAAGCGGCATTCCATTGTTTGTATTTGTCGCCGAACCGAACCACCACGACGTCCGCGTCAGCGATGCCTTTGCGCGTGCGAATGGCATTGACCATCGCACCTTTATGGTCATGCCAGTATTTGTTTGGTTCCGCGCCCAGAACAGCGACTCCGCAATCGTCGCTTGCTGCGTGATCGGTCACCGGGCTGTTGAACGTCACATCCAAACCCTGTGCCCCGTCGATGATCTGTTCGCGCCAATCGGTGTGGATTTCTCCGGACAGATAGACATTCAGGCCCATTGCAAGCTCCGTTGTTGTTTCACAACCTACTTAAGTCGCAATCGGGCAAACCCCAATGCGGAATGCGCAGAATCCGCCAAAGCGATTGCTATATTTTGCGAGCCACCAGATACCGAGCCGGAGGAGTCGCGGGGAAATTCCCGCTTTCGACAATCTTGAACCCGGCTTTGGTAATTGCGGCTTCAAGAGTATCGATATCAAACTGATTCACAAATGGCGCTTTGCCGAGCAGCTGCATTACGGGCAAGAGAAGCTTCAGCAAACCAAACTTGAACCCCAGACCGCCTTGGGCAAGGCACGGTGTTTTTGAGATAAACACTCCGTCGGGTGTAAGTTGCGCATGAATGCCTGCAAAAACCCTGTCGAAATCAGGTACAAGGTGAAACAGGTTGAAGCCCAGGATGGCATCATAGCTCTGCCCCTCAATCGGCATGGTAACATCCACATTTCTGAACGAGATGTTCTTGACCCCTTCTTCTTTCGCCTTTGCCCGGCCAACTTCGAGCATGCCTTCGGAAAAATCGCTCGCCGTAATATGTGAAACAGAGGGTGCGAGCAGCAGCGCTGTTGAGCCCGTTCCGCAGCCAAGCTCTAGAACCTTATGCTGTTTGGACAAATAGGACTGGGTCCGGGCCAAAGTGTACTCATAAGACTTCATGTCGCGGATTGGCGCGCGCGCGTACTTACCAGCTATACCGTCCCAGAACTTTGCGGTTGTCGTTGTCATCCTCGATCTCCTTTGCGCGCAAAGTACTCATGCACCAATCGAATATGAATTGTCGAAAATCGCAGAATCCTTATACATATTTGCATGTCGAACCTGACCGATTTCGATTGGAACCACATCCGCGCGTTTCTAGCGACGGCCGAAACCGGATCGCTGTCTGCCGCCGCCCGGCAGCTGGGGCATACACAACCGACGCTCAGCCGGCAGATCGCAGCGCTTGAGGCGGATCTGGGTGTGATGCTGTTCGAACGCATTGGCCGAGCCTTGCAAATCACACAAGCTGGGCTCGAATTGCTGGATCATACCCGCGCAATGGGTCAGGCAGCAAACCACATTGCACTGACGGCGTCGGGTCAGGCACAATCTATCGAAGGGCTGGTGCGCATTACCGCCAGCGATATCATGTCGGCATACATTTTGCCTGACCTTCTACGTGAACTTCGCCCTCAGGCACCGCGGCTGCGGATCGACGTCATCGCCTCTAACGACATTCGTGATCTGATGCGGCGCGAGGCGGATATCGCGATCCGGCATGTACGCCCCGATCAACCCGACCTGATCGCCAGACTGGTCAATGAGGCATCCGGGCACTTCTACGCCACGACCGAATATCTGAACCGCGCTGGGCGCCCCAAGACCCTCGCCGAGTTAGCGAAACATGAGTTCATCAGCTTCGGCGATACAGCCCAAATGATTGCTTATCTGGACCCACTTGGCATTCACCTGACCGAGGATAACTTTCGGCTCGGCTCGCAGAATGGCATCGTGTCCTGGGAATACGCGAAGCAAGGCTTTGGAATTGCCCCGATGTCTGAGGTGGTTGGCGACGCAACGCCGGGCGTTGAACGTGTGATCCCTAACATGAAAGCGATCAAGTTCCCGATCTGGCTGACCACCCATCGCGAGCTGCATACAAGCCGCCGCATCCGTTTGGTTTTTGATTTGCTGGCCGACCATTTGTCCAAATGAAAAACGCGCCCGAAGGCGCGCATTTCCAATCGCGGGCCCTGGGTCAGGCGCGCAGGACGCCGCCCGTGGCCTTGGTCACCTTGGCGATGATCTTTTCGGCCACCGCCTCAATATCCTTTTCCTTCAGCGTCGCATCCGAAGGTTGCAAGCGTACCGTAATGGCCAGCGACTTCTTGCCCTCACCAACACTGCCCCCAATGAATTCGTCAAAGACGCGCACATCCTCGATCAGCGCCTTGTCTGCGCCGGTGGCGGCATTGACCAGTGTCAGCGCCTCAACATCCGCGTCGACAACAAAGGCAAAGTCACGCTCGACCGCTTGTAGATCGCGCAGTTCCAGCGCCGACCGTGTCGCACCCGACTTGCGTGGCATTGGCACCTGGTCCGGCCAGATGGTGAATGCCATTGCCGGGCCTTTGATGTCCATCGCCTGCAGCACGCGCGGATGCACTTCGCCAAACACGCCCAGTACCTTTTTCGGCCCCAGACAGATCTTGCCGTGTCGCCCCGGGTGCCACCAGGCATCGCCATCGCGCAAAACTTGAACCTTGGCGGGCGCACCAATGGCAGCCAGCACAGCCTCGGCATCTGCCTTGGCATCGAACAGGTCTACCGGGCGGGACGCGCCATGGACATCTTTGGGTCCGTCCCGACCAACAAGCAAACCTGTGATCTGCGTATTCTGCTCGCCGGGCTCTCCGTCATGGAAAACCGGTCCAACTTCGAACAGCGCCAGATCGGCAAACCCGCGCGCCTGATTGCGGGCCGCGGCCTGCAATAGCCCCGGCAGCAGGTCCGGGCGCATATGGCTCATCTCGGTCGAGATCGGATTTTCCAGCTGCGTCGCCTCATCCCCACCGCCAAACAGAGCGGCCGAGGCCTGATCGATAAATGTGTACGAAACGCATTCGTTGTAGCCCAGCGCCGCGCAGGTGCGTCGCGCCATCGACTGGCGTCGCTGTGCTGACGTCATCACCGGCTTGGGGATACCATTGGTCACACGCGGCAATGGCTTGCCCTGCAACTTGGTCAGGGATGCGATCCGCGCGACCTCTTCTACCAGATCGGCCTCGCCCATGATATCCGGGCGCCAGCTGGGCACATGCGCCATCTCACCTTCAAGACGGAAACCCAGACGGGTCAGGGTCTGGCGCTGATCGCTTTCCGGAATCTCCATGCCAACAAGTGACTGTACGCGTTCCGCGTCCAGCTTGTAGGCCCGTGAATGCTTCGGCGCTTTGCCCGCAACAACAACTTTCGACGCCTCACCACCGCAGATGTCCAGGATCATCTGGGTCGCGTGCTCCAGCCCCTCAAGCGTGTATTCGGGGTCAACGCCACGTTCGAACCGATACCGTGCGTCCGAGTTGATTTTCAGCGCGCGACCCGTCAGCGCAATCTGCACGTGATCCCAGAACGCGCTTTCAAGAAAGACATTAACCGTCTCTTCCGTACATCCGGTTTCCGCGCCGCCCATTATCCCGGCGATCGACTCCGGACCCTTGTCATCAGAAATCACCATCATGCCGGGCTGCAGCGTGTACTCTTTCTCATCCAACGCGACCAGCTGTTCGCCGCCTATGGCGCGGCGCACGCGAAGGTTTCCCTGCACCTTGTCGGCGTCAAAGACATGCAAAGGACGGTTAGAGTCGAAGGTCATATAATTGGTGATGTCCACCAAAGCCGAGATTGGGCGTAAACCAATCGCCTTCAACTGATCCTGCAGCCATTGCGGGCTGGGTCCGTTCTTCACGTCCCTTATCAGACGTCCAGTGAAATGCGGGGCCCCGTCCAGCGTGTCATCGTCGATAGCAACCTTGATCGGGCTTTCAAAATCACCCGGCACCGGAACATAGTCCCGCTGCTTCAACGTTCCCAGACCACGCGCTGCCAGATCGCGAGCAATCCCGGCCACGCCCAGAGCGTCCGGACGGTTCGGGGTGATCGCAATCTCGATCATCTGATCAACCTTGGACGGATCATTCTCAGCCAGCCAGTTGACGAACTTGTCGCCCACGTCACCCGAGGGCAGTTCGATAATGCCGTCATGTTCTTCGGACAGCTCCAGCTCGCGCTCGGACGCCATCATGCCAAAGCTTTCAACGCCGCGGATTTTGCCGACGCTGATGGTCAGATCCAGACCGGGGATATACATGCCAGGTTTGCAGACGACGACGGTGATGCCTTCTCGGGCGTTGGGCGCACCGCAGATGATCTGCAGATCACCCTCATCCGTCTCGACCGTGCACACCCGCAACTTGTCGGCGTCAGGGTGTTTCTCGGCATGCTTTACATAGCCCAGCGTAAAGCCAGCCAGCCGGTCCGCCGGATTTACAATCTCTTCAACTTCGAGGCCGAGATCGGTCAGCGTTTCGGCGATTTCCTCAACCGACGCATCCGTGTCCAGGTGGTCTTTGAGCCAGGAAAGAGTGAATTTCATCGGTCGTATTCCGCCAGTAATCTTGGGTTAAACCGCGTGTAGCGGATATTCACCCAAGGTGAAAGAGGCCGTATGACCCACTTACGCTAGTCATCAGCAACTGTGTTACCAACGCTGTCCGATCCCGCGAACACCGCCAGAATACGGGCAATGCCATCGCCGGTGTTCACGCCGGCGTGGGGCGACTGAAACGCCTCGACAAAAGCGTCACCCTTGGTATAGGTTTTGGTCCCTTTGTCGCCGTAATCAACGGTGATTTCACCTTCGAGAACATAGGCCGCCAAGGGCGCATCGTGGCGATGCACACCCGTTTCCTGACCGGGTTGCATTGTCACAATAGCCATCGTGATTTGCGGGTCCCGTCGGGATACTCCAACGGCTCGCCAATAACCGAGCTATCGGTCTGCAGCAGCACATCGACTGGCGGATAAGTGTCACGCGCAAGGGCTGGAACAGCCCCAAAGATCAGGGCAATCAAAAGCAACGTTTTCACCAGCAAACCTCCCAAGTAGCGTCAGTTCGCGCAGCTGAACGCGTTGCTTCGGGCTTGTCAAACCGCAACTTAGGGGTAAGCCGGCGTCTGGCCCAACAGCTCATCCAGTTGCCAGCCGATCCAGCCATGGGGGATGAAATGTCCACCCGGATGCGTGTCCAAAGTGACTTGCCCGATGGCACAATCGGTCCATTCCACACGGCTGAGCGTCAGAAAGGGCACCACGCTCCAATCACCTTGCGGGGTAGCGGACCTGCAACCGTACATCTCGCGCCACAGCGCCACCGGATAGGTCGTGTCGCCACCGGGGCCAAAGGGGAAATCCATCACCGTATCGTCCAGCCCGTGCACATGACGCACCTCGCCCGGAGCCTGCGGGCAGGTTTCGGTCTGGCGGATCGAGCCTGCAACCGCCAGAAGCGCGGCAGTGTCATTGCCGGACTGGCAAACATAGCGCCAAGCCATCGCGCCACCGAAGGAGTAGCCAGAAACATACACGCGCTCGGGATCGATCGGATATCGCTTGGCGACATCACCCAGCACCCGGTCGGCAAAACCAACGTCACCTGTATCAGACGCCCAGAAGTTCCAGCTTTTCCCCAACCCGTTGGGCGCAACAAGCAAAACACCACGCCGTTTCGTCGCCCCTGCGATCCGTTCGTGTTTCACCACAACGGTGCCCTGCCGCGCCCAGCCGTGGAAATGCAATAGCACCGGCAGAGGCGTTTCACCGTCCCAGCCATCCGGCTCCAGCACATGGTACGAGCGCTCGCCCACCTCGCAGGCAGTATCACCGTGGCAGTCAGTGTTCCAAGGCCCCATTGAAAAGGCCGGGGACGCTGCGAGCATCAAAAGGGAAATCAGTCGGTAAATCATTTGGCTGAGCCTAGCCAGCCAGAGCGCGATGTCACGTCACAACCCCGTGGGACACTGTAACAAGCCGCGCTATCGCCAGACCGTGGGGTGGCGGGCGGTCTGGCGACGGCGCGGCGGCCTGTCGGCCTTGTTCCGCGCATGCTCTCTGAAACGATCAATTCGAAAGGTTTACCACCATTAGTTACACTATCTACCACCACTTCCAAAAACTGCAGTTCCGTCTATTGATCAGGCCTTGGGTTTTCTCTCTTTGGATCCTGTCGCGCAGGAAGAAACTTCCTGTCAGCAAGAATTCGAGTCCAGCAATAAGAATGCCAGGCAGAAACAGAAGCGCCGACACAAGAAAAGCGATCACAACGGCAGCCGAGTCACTTTCCCAAATCCACCATGCGAGCGTTGGCAACACAAACACCGCGAGAAACAAACATAACAGCCAAAGCATTGGATGTTTGGAAACCCTACATTTCCACCAATCGCGATATGCTGTCAGCCAGTCGTCCAATGATCTCTCTAACGGCTCAAACCACCATGCAGGTTCGGCATATCCAGCGCAGCGAACCCATAGTGCCTCAGCCACCGAAGATCGCTGTCAAAGAACGCCCGCAAATCGGGAATGCCGTATTTCAGCATCGACAGACGATCGATGCCAATGCCAAAGGCAAAGCCTTGATAGACATCCGGATCAATCCCTCCAGCAGCGATCACCTTGGGGTGGACCATGCCGGAACCAAGGATTTCCATCCAGTCGTCGCCCTCACCGATCTTCAGCTGACCGTTGTCCCAGGAACAGCGGATATCGACCTCGGCCGAAGGTTCGGTGAAGGGGAAGTGCGAGGCGCGGAAGCGTAGTTCGACGTCATCGACCTCGAAGAACGCCTTCACGAACTCTTCCAGAACCCATTTCAGGTTCGCCATCGAGATGTCTTTGTCGATGGCCAGCCCCTCGACCTGATGGAACATCGGTGTGTGGGTCTGGTCATAGTCGGCGCGATACACACCGCCCGGACAAATGATGCGGATCGGCGCGCCCTGCAACTCCATCGAGCGTATCTGCACCGGAGAGGTGTGGGTGCGCAGCACGTGCGGCGGGCGGTTATCCCCCTCGGCACGGTGCATGTAAAAGGTATCCATCTCGGCCCGCGCGGGGTGGTGGCCAGGGATGTTCAGCGCATCGAAATTATGCCAGTCGGTTTCGATCCGCGGCCCTTCAGCAACCGAGAAACCAAGCTCGGCAAAGATCGCCGTCAGCTCTTCAGTGGCCTGGCTGACAGGGTGAACCGAGCCCTGACGACGCGCACGGGTGGGCAGCGTGACATCCAGCCATTCGGTGCGCAGACGTTCATCCAACGCAGCATCGGCAAGACCCGCTTTCTTGGCAACCAGCGCCGAGTTGATTTCATCCTTCAACGCGTTCAGCGCAGGACCCGCGACCTGACGCTCTTCGGGCGTCATCTTGCCCAGTTCGCGCATCTTCAGCGCGACTTCGCCCTTTTTGCCGACGGCCGCAACGCGGATCGCTTCAAGCGTGTTTTCGTCTCCAGCCTCGGCGATTTGGCCCAGATATTTTGCCTTAAGATCGTCCATGACGGTCCTCTGAAATTGGTCGAGAACCTGCTATCGGTCCGGCCACGCAAATGCAAGCCGAACGGGCGGGATCAATAACTGTAGTCGGGGAAAACCCGGGTCAGGTCGCCCTGCCAATCGCTGTTATAGTGATCCAGCAATTCATCGGCAGGCACTTTGCCCGTTTCGATACTGTCTTTCAGCGCATTCAGAAAATGCGATTCATCGGGAACCATGCCACCCGCGCCGGGATAGGCGCGGGCCTTCAGACCGGCCTCGGATATCGCGACCACTTCGCGCGCCAGATCGTGCATGTTGATGTTTCCGACCCTTGCCTGCAGACCGTCCTTGGCGGCCTCGACCCGCAATGCCTCGCGCGTTTCGGCATCCCAGCCTTTGACCAGATCCCAGGCCGCATCCAGCGCGCCTTGATCATAAGTCAGGCCCACCCAGAAGGCGGGCAAAGCACATAGACGCCGCCACGGGCCACCATCGGCGCCGCGCATTTCCATGAATTTCTTGATCCGTGCTTCGGGGAACGCGGTTGTCAGATGATCTGCCCAATCGCTCAGCGTTGGGGTTTCACCCGGCAAGGCGGGAAGTTTTCCTTGCAGAAAGTCACGGAACGACATGCCCAGCGCGTTGATGTATTCACCGTTGCGATAGACAAAATACATCGGAACATCGAGCGCGTATTCCACGTAGCGTTCAAACCCAAAGCCTTCTTCGAACACAAAGGGCAGCATACCTGTCCGGGCATCGTCCAGATGCCGCCAGATAAAACTGCGCCAGCTTTTCTGACCGTTGGGCTTGCCTTCAAAGAACGGCGAATTGGCAAAAAGCGCGGTCGCAACAGGTTGCAGCGCCAATGCGACACGCAGCTTTTGCACCATGTCGGCCTCGGATCCGAAGTCGATATTGACCTGAACCGTACAGGTCCGGCGCATCATCGCGCGGCCCATGGTGCCGACTTTCTCCATATAGTCATTCATCAGCCGGTACCGCCCCTTGGGCATCAGCGGCATTTCTTCATGGGTCCAGATCGGCGCAGCGCCCAGACCGATAAAACCCACACCAATCTCGTCAGCGATATCTTTAACTTCGCGCAGGTGAACATTCACCTCGTCGCAGGTTTCGTGGATCGTCTCCAACGGTGCACCTGACAGCTCTAGTGCGCCGCCTGGCTCTAAGCTGACATTCGCGCCATCTTTTTCGAGGCCAATCAGATGCCCGGCTTCGCGCACCTCGCCCCAACCGTGACGATCCCGCAGGCCTTCCAGCACTGCGACGATCGAGCGTTTTCCGTCGAATGGCAGAGGCTTCAGCGTGTCTTTGCAATATCCGAACTTTTCGTGCTCGGTTCCGATGCGCCAATCCTGTTTGGGCTTGCAGCCCGATTCAAGATATTCGGCCAATTGCTCATGGCGTTCGATCGGTCCGCCGCCGGACTGGGGGATGGACATGAACCGTGCTCCGATCCTGTTGAACCTTGTCTTGAAGGCCAGTCCTGAGGGCAAATTGCGCCAGTGTCAATGCAGCCGAAAGTGTGCGGGGCGCGAGGGTGTTCGCTCCCAGATAACGACCGGAATCGACGATCTGCGGTTCAGTTCCGCCAGCATTTGTTCTGTTTTCAAACCCGGCAGATTCGAAAACACATCGAACAGCGCCTCGGCGCCTTCTGCATTCACAGGAATGTGAAGCGCCGGCTGACCGGGTTGGTCCAACACCCAATGCGCAGGGTGCAATGTCGGGTCCAGCGCCAGCCGCTCGATCTCGCGCGTAGCGACGATGCCCCCGTCAAGCGGACCCAGATACGTGATCTGACCTTCGTCAATGGTCACCACACCTTGCCCGCCCGTACCGGTTCGGAACCGCGCCCGTTGCACGCCAATAATGGCCAGCGCTAGTGAAACGGCGACCAATACCCAGCCAATCCAACCCAGCAATCCTCCGGGGCCACTGACCCAGCTGAGGCCGAGGATCAGAACAAAAACCGCAACGAGAACCTCGCGCCACCGCCAAAGGGCAAGCTTGGCTTCGGGTCGAATGAAGCTCATGCTGTGGCCTCCTTTTTTGCCTGGAACAGGATCAGGGCGAACTTGCCAGCAGGGGCAAACCCAATAGCCATATAGGCACGCGCCGCTGATTCTGAAGCAGCAAACAGAATGGCACGCGTTACACCAGATTCTCGCGCTTCGTTGAGATGCAACGCGACCGCCATTGCTGCCTTATCTTGCCAACCAGCCAATCGAATGATCGGACGTGCCTGCGCGGCCTCGCCAATCACATCTGTAACAAGACCATCGCCAATCAAAGCCAGCGCAGACAGCAATTCGAGATCCGTGCAATCGGGACATTGCGGCAGGATCATTCCTTCGTTTGTGATGGTAAACACCGCTCGTGGATCATCGCCAATCAACCACATTCGGACAGCGCGCGGATCGCTTCCGTTCAGGCCAAAATTACGCAGGTTGGCCAGTGTGAACATCGAACTTTGCACATGCCGGTACAAAAAACTTTCAATTTTTCCGAGATCTTCTTGACGCGCGGCGCGCCACATCAGACCCAGTCCCCCAATGCTTGCTGCCACATGGTCAATGCTGCAACGGCCGCTGTGTCGGCCCTCAGGATACGCGGGCCAAGGCTGACAACATGCGCATATGGCAACGCGGTCAGGCGCGCGCGCTCCTGATCCGAAAACCCGCCTTCAGGCCCGATGAGGATGGCCCAAGGACACCCCTTCTCGCTGGCCGCCAAACGCAGGGCAGACCCTACTTCGGCTTCGTTGCAGAACATCAGTTGGCGTCCATCTGGCCAGCTATCCAGAACTTTGTCCAGACGTTGTAAATCGGCGACTTCAGGCACAAACGTCCCGCCGCATTGCTCGGCTGCCTCGACCGCATGCGCCTGCAGGCGATCCTGACGGATGCGCTCGGAATTGGTGAACTGGGTTTGCACCGGCTTGATCCGCGCCGCGCCCATTTCGGTCGCTTTTTCGACGATGAAATCAGTGCGTGCCTTTTTGATCGGCGCAAACATGAACCACAGATCAGGCGGCAACTGCAGCGGCTTCGTTTGCTGGGCACATGTCAGGACACCGCCGCGTTTGCCAGCCTCGGACACCTCGGCCAGCCACTCGCCATCCTGACCGTTGAACAGGGCAACTTGGCCGCCCACACCCAATCGCATCACACCAAACAGGTAATGCGCCTGCTCGCGCGTCAATTCTACCGATTGCCCCTGACCCAAGGGCTGCTCTACATACAGTCTGATCTTCGCACTCATGAGACCTACATATGCAAGGCAATGCCCCAACACCAGACGGTCAGGTCGCTGATGCCGTAACCGGCAATTGGGTAGACACCCGCGCACCCGCCTTGACCCGTCCCTATCTGCGGTTGAGCCGCGCCGACCGGCCAATCGGAACCTGGCTTTTGCTGATTCCGTGCTGGTGGGGCCTGGCACTGGCGATCCTAAGCGATGGCCAACCGCGCTTGGGCGATTTGTGGATCGCCGTTGGTTGCGCGTTGGGCGCGTTTTTGATGCGTGGTGCCGGATGCACCTGGAACGACATCACTGACCGCGAGTTTGACGCTCAGGTCGAGCGCACGCGGTCGCGCCCGATTCCTGCTGGACATGTCACCGTCCGGCAAGCCGCGGGCTGGATGGTTCTGCAGTGCTTGTTGGCGCTGGCCATCCTGCTCAGCTTCAATCAGGCAGCTATTGCCATGGGGGTTCTGTCTTTGCTTCCGGTGGCGGTCTATCCGTTCGCCAAGCGCTTCACCTGGTGGCCACAAGTGTTCTTGGGCTTGGCATTCAACTGGGGCGCTTTGCTGGCCTGGACTGCCCATAGCGGCACGCTGGGCTGGCCTGCTGTCATCCTCTATCTGTCCGGCATCGCGTGGACACTGTTCTATGACACGATTTATGCGCACCAGGATGCCGAAGATGATGAGCTTGTGGGTATCAAATCCACGGCGCGCCTGTTTGGAACTGATACTGCGAAATGGCTCAAGTACTTTCTGGCTGTGGCGGTTGGATTGATGGGGCTGGCGATCATTGACGCGGGCGTTCCAAACGCGTCGATCTTTGCCCTTGCCGTCGCCCTTGGCGGACCTTGGGCCATGGGTTGGCACATGATGTGGCAACTGCGTGGCCTGGATATCGAGGACAATACCAAGCTGCTGCAACTGTTTCATTCCAACAGAGACACCGGCCTGATTCCGCTGATCTTCCTCTGCGTCGCCCTGTTGCTCTGATTGCACCTCTGCTTCGGGGTCTGTTAAGAGTTCTGCCAATCACCTGAGGAGTCTAAAACCCGCATATGCGTCTGCCGTATATATTAGTCGTTTCCCTGATCTTCCTCGTGTCAGCCGTGGTGTCGCTGCTGGCGGCCAGCTACGCCGTGACCAAGATCGAAGAGACATCGGAATTCGCCGTTCGGCGTGCATTGGACCTTAAAGGCCATGACTGGGCGGAAGTTGAATCCGATGGGCTGCGTGTTGTTCTGACGGGGATTGCACCGGATGAAGCAATGCGTTTTAACGCGCTGACGGCTGCAGGGGCCGAGGTCGACACCTCGCGGGTCATTGATGAGATGGATGTGACCGCAACCTCTGCACTGGCTGCGCCGCGATTTTCCGTAGAAATCCTGCGCAATGACAGCGGTATCTCGATCATTGGCTTGGTTCCGGCCAGCGAGGATCGCGAAGCGCTGATGGACAGGCTGCGCGGTCTAGACCGCTCGGTTCCGGTATCGGATCTGATGGAGACCGCAGACTACCCCAAACCAAAAGGGTGGGATGATGCGGTTTCTTACGCGATTGACGCCTTGTCTCGACTGCCACGCGCAAAAATCTCTGCTAACTCTGGGCTGGTCAAGATCACCGCCATTTCCGACAGCCAGCAGGAAAAGGAGCAACTCGAACAAGATCTGACTCGCGCCGCGCCAGCCAGCTTGCGAATTGGCTTGTCGATCTCGGCACCGCGACCGGTGATCACGCCGTTCACATTGCGGTATCTGATCGGCGAGGCCGGCGGCCAGTTTGATGCCTGCTCGGCCCAAGACGAAAAAGCCCGGGATCGGATTGTTGCAGCGGCTCAGAACGCGGGCTTATCCGGACCCTATTCTTGCACCATTGGTCTGGGTGTCCCTTCGCCGCGTTGGCCTGAAGCTGCCGAGTTGGGCATCCGCGCATTGGCAGAAATTGGACGAGGGTCGATAACAATCTCGGATGCGGACATCACCCTGATTGCAGCACAGGGTACGCTGCCAGCGCTGTTTGACCGGGTTGTGGGTGAACTAGAAACGGCGCTGCCAGACGTTTTTGCCCTGCACGCCGTATTGCCCGAGCCGGAAACAGAAGAACAGTCCGGTCCCATCGAGTTCTCTGCAACCCGCAGCCCGGAAGGCCTGGTTCAACTGCGAGGACGCCTGGGTGACGAAACCCTACGGGATATGGTCGACAGCTACGCCCGCGCGGCTTTTGGATCGGAACAGGTTTACACCGCAACACGCATCGTTCCGGATCTGCCTGCGGACTGGCCCGTGCGTGTTCTGGCGGGGCTTGAGGCATTGAACCAGCTCAAAAACGGGGCGCTGACCGTCACCCCGGATTCGGTTGAACTGATCGGTCTCAGCCACGATGAGGGGGCTAAAGCCCGAATAGCCGGGCAACTTTCGGAAAAGTTAGGAGAGGCGCAGGATTTCACCCTGTCGATCACCTATCAACCACCGCCCGCTCCGGCAGACGCCCTGCCCGACCCCGAGCTTTGTGAAACGCAAATTGCCGACATCCAAGCTGTCAGCAAGATTGCGTTTGAACCCGGATCATCAACGATTGCCGCAGATTCGCGCGACACCGTCAACCAGATCGCGGATATCCTGCGTGAATGCGGCCCAATCCGCATGGAAATTCAGGGACATACCGATAGCCAGGGCCGTGAAGAGATGAACCAGCAGCTCAGCCAGTCCCGCGCGCAATCAATCCTGAACGAATTGCGCGGACGGCGCATCCCGACCGCAAGCTACACAGCGGTGGGCTATGGCGAAACGCAACCCATTGGCGACAATGACAGTGAAGAAGGGCGCGAAGAAAATCGACGGATCGAATTCCGCCTGATCCGGCCCGAACCTGTCACCAATGAAGAAACAGGGCTAGAGGCCTTGGAGGCTGATGTAACAGACTCCGAGCAAACGGAAAGTGACGCATCTGAGTCAGATGCAGAGGACCAGTGACTTGAACAGATTTGAATTCATCATCGCCACCGCCATCATCCTGTTCGCCGCCTTTTGCATGGGCTGGTTCGCGAATTGGCTTGCCCATCGACTGTCACGCGTGCGCCAAAGTGATGTTGCCGATCTGGACCGCATGAGCCAGGAACTGCACGAGGCTGAGGAAACCCGCGATCAGGCAATTACTTATCTTCAGCAGCGCGAGGCGGAACTGACCAATCAGCTGACCCAGACCGAGGCCGAGCTTGCGGCTGCAATGGATGGTCTGCGTGCCGCCCGTCAGGAAGCAGAAGAATTGCGCGGACGTATCAACAACGCTGATTGAACCGTTCACCAGCGGGTCAGCGCGTCTTCATCCTCATCCTTGGCGGCGACCCAATCTGCCCCCGCTCCGGTAATTTCTTTTTTCCAGAACGGGGCGCGAGACTTTAGGTAGTCCATCAGAAACTCGGCTGCTTCGAATGCGTCTTTGCGATGTGGTGCAGCAGTGGCAACCATCATGATCCGGTCGCCGGGCACCAGGCGCCCGTGCCGGTGGATGACAAGAACATCGCCCAGAGACCAGCGCGCCATGGCCTCCTCGGCGATTTTTGTAAGCGCACGCTCGGTCATGCCTGGATAGTGTTCGATCTCCATCACATCCAGATTGCCCGTGGCCAGGTCGCGTACCACGCCGGTGAATGTCACGATCGCTCCGTTTGTGTCGTCTGCAGCCGCAAAGGCGTTGGCCTCGGCACCCAGATCAAACGCGTCTTCCTGTACGACAACCCGCATTGCTTTAGCCGCCGGTCATTGGGGGAAAGAACGCCACCTCGCGCACACCCGCCAATGAGGCATCAAAATCCGAAAGCTCCTGATCCAATGCGACGCGCAGGGCCGAAACATCTGCAAAAGCCGCGGCATAGCGGTCTTCCCGTGCGCTGAGTTCGGCTACCAGATCCGAGACCGTGGCTGCATTGGTCTCGACCCGCTCTTTGGGAAGACCGATCCGTTCGCGCACCCAGGCGAAATACAGCACCTCCATTGCTCAGCTCTCCTTCAGATGGGGCATGGCTTTACGTAGGTAGTCATAGCCTGTGATCAATGTCAGCGCCGCTGCAAGCCACAGCAACCACAACCCGATCCGTCCCGACCAGAACATGGCTTCAAGGTTCCAACGCACGCCAGTCAGATCTTCGATCTGTCCGGTTAGAACCTGATCGATCATAGTGGGGTCCATCCCGAAGGTGCCCATCACGAAGTAGTGCTCAAAAATGCCCTGAGAAAACAGCACAGCAATGGCGATCATCTGCGCAGTGGTCTTCCACTTTGCCAGCTTGGTGACCTTCAGCGTTCCGGCCACATCACCAAGATACTCTCGCAGACCCGAGACAAACACCTCGCGAAACAGGATTACGGTAGCTGGCAGCACCAGCCAAGGCGTCCAGTGTTCGGTCGAATACCCCACCAATATCATCAAAGCGATCACCACCATGGCCTTATCGGCAATCGGATCCAGCATGGCCCCTATCCTAGTTTCCTGCTTCCAGGCACGGGCCAGATAACCATCAAACCAGTCAGTGATTGCCGCTGACAAAAACAGGATCAGCGCAAACCAATCCGCATAGGGTCGGGTGAAATACAGAAACATAATGGCCAGACCGGGCGCAGCCAGCAGGCGAAGAACGGTCAGGGTGTTCGGCAAGTTCCACTTCATGAAGTGGACAGTACATCGGCGGTTCCGGACAGAAAAGGCGGGACGGCAAAAAACTGCGTCAATCACAGTCGCTTGAAGAGTTTTGGGTCAAACCGTCGCAAGCAGGTCCTCGCTGCAGGATACAACTTGGCGCGGGGCAGGTTTGCGGTCAGATTGCCGGGCGGGCCAACCAAGGGACGCGTGCGGAAAAGATGACGACTCATATTCGAACCGATCCCCGTTCAAACCTGATAGGCAGCGCCTGGATGATCGCTGCTATGGCCGGGTTCGCGCTCGAGGATGCGTTGTTGAAATCCGCATCCATCGCCCTGCCGATCTGGCAGGTTTTGGTTCTATTCGGCGCCGGTGGAACCGCCATATTTGCCTGTGTGGCCGGGCTGCGCGGCACGCGTTTGCTGCAACCCGATGTGCTGTCGGCCCCGATGAAGATACGGGTATTCTTCGAAATCTTCGGGCGCTTGTTCTACGTGCTGGCCATCGCGCTGACACCGCTGTCTTCCGCCACCGTGATCCTGCAGGCCACGCCACTGGTCGTGGTTGCCTGTGCCGCGCTGTTCTTCGGTGAAACCGTCGGCTGGCGACGATGGAGCGCGATCTTTGTGGGCATGATCGGCGTCGTGATTATCATTCGACCCACCGGAGACAGCTTTTCCATTTTGTCGATTCTGGCGGTACTGGGAATGCTGGGCTTTGCCGGTCGCGACTTGGCCAGTCGCGCTGCGCCCGCAAGTTTGGGAACCGAAGTTCTTGGGTTCTATGGTTTCCTCTGCGTCATCGTCGCCGGGTTTGCCTATCGGTTCTGGGAGGGTGCTCCGATTGCCACCCTATCCTTTCATACAAGCCTGCATTTGGCAGGCGCTGCGGTGCTGGGCACAATTGCTTACGCCTCACTGATGAAGGCCATGCGCACAGGGGAAGTTTCAGCCGTAACCCCGTTTCGCTATTCCCGTCTGTTGTTTGGGATCGGCCTGGGTGTCTTCCTGTTCGGAGAGCATCTGGACAGGACCATGTGGATCGGCAGCGCGCTGATTGTCGCCTCGGGCCTTTACATTCTTTGGCGGGGTCGGCGGGCTTAACCCTTGTCGTGGAAAAAGTCATATACCTTCTGAGCCAACCCTGCTGAGATCCCATCGACCGCCTTCAGATCCGCCAGATTGGCGCGGCTGACCGCCTTGGCACTGCCAAAATGCGCCAGCAACGCACGCTTACGAGCGGCACCCACACCAGGGATTTCGTCCAGCGGTGTTGCCCCCACCGCCTTGGCGCGTTTTGCGCGGTGCGTGCCGATGGCGAACCGGTGGGCTTCGTCCCTTAAGCGCTGAATGAAGTACAGCACCGGGTCGTTGCGTTTCAGGGCAAAGGGGCGTTGGCCGGTCCGGTGGAATTCTTCCTTGCCATGATCACGGTCGACCCCTTTGGCGACACCGACCATAGGGATATCTTCGACCCCGTATTGCGCCATGATCTCTTGCACAGCGCCCACCTGCCCGGCACCGCCATCAATCAGCAGCAGATCGGGCCACAGACCTTTGTCGCGGTCAGGGTCTTCTTTTTGAAGACGCGTGAAACGACGAGTCAGAACCTCTTTCATCATCCCGAAATCGTCACCGGGGGTCAGGTCGTCGCCCCGGATGTTGAACTTGCGATATGCGTTTTTCATGTACCCTTCAGGGCCGGCCACGATCATGCCGCCCACCGCGTTGGTGCCTTGAATATGCGAGTTGTCATAAACTTCGATCCGGTTCGGAGAGCTGTCCAATTCAAATGCCTCGGCCACACCGCGCAGCAGCTTGGCCTGCGTCGCGCTTTCGGACATGCGGCGGGCCAGCGACTCACGCGCATTGCGTAGTGCACCGGCCACCAATTCCTGCTTTTCACCGCGCTGGGGCACGAGAATCTCAACCTTGCGCCCGGCTTTCTCAGTCAGCGCCTCTTGCATCAAATCGGCGTTTTCAATTGCGTCTGACAGGATTAACTGCCGGGGCGGTTCCTTGTTGTCGTAGAACTGACCGAGAAAGGCCTCCATCGTCTCAGCAGCTGAGACATCCGGCCCCACTCGCGGATAGAAGTCGCGGTTTCCCCAGTTTTGGTTGGCGCGAATGAAGAACACCTGAACACAGGCCTGTCCACTGTCCATATAAAGGCCGATTACATCCGCCTCGGTCACACCACGCGGGTTAATGCCTTGCGAGGTTTGCACCTGTGTCAGCGCCCGGATTCGGTCGCGCAGACCGGCGGCACGTTCGAACTCCATCGCCTCGGACGCGGCCATCATCTGCTCAGCCAGGTCCTCTTGCACCTTGGTTGATCGGCCCGACAGGAACCGTTCAGCGTCACTGACACTTTCGCGATACTCGGTTTCAGAGATCAGCCCAACGCATGGCCCGGAACACCGCTTGATCTGGTACAGCAAACAAGGCCGCGACCGACCGTCGAACATGGAATCTGAGCAGTTGCGCAGCAGGAATGCCTTTTGCAGCTGATTGAGCGTCCGATTCACCGCACCAGCACTGGCGAAGGGGCCAAAATACGCCCCTTTCTCTTTCTTCGCCCCGCGATGCTTTTTGATCTGCGGAAAAGCATGGTCCTTAGCGACCAGAATGTTTGGAAAACTTTTGTCGTCACGCAGCAGCACGTTGTATTTCGGCTTGAGCTGCTTGATCAGGTTCTGCTCAAGCAGAAGCGCCTCGGTCTCGGTCCTTGTCGTAAGGAACATCATCGAAGCCGTCGCGGCGATCATCCTTTCGATCCGCCCCGAATGGCCGGGTCGCGCATAGTTCGAAACCCGCGCCTTTAGGTTCCGCGCCTTGCCCACGTACAAAACCCGGCTGTCACCATCCAGCATGCGATAGACGCCCGGAGAGCTATCCAGCGTCTTCACGTAGCGCTGAATGCAGGCATATCCGGTGGTCTGAGTATCCGTGTTCGTATCGTTGTGAGAGTTCATGGCCTTGAAATATGATTCTTTGTCATTGGCTGCAATCTTGAGCGCCCCAGATCAAGAGAAAACAAATCCACGGTTTCTGTGGATAACTGTGCAGATAAGTTTTGGGCCACAGTGATTTTTCCTTGTTTTCTTGCCATTTCCCTACGCTGCACAAAAAATAGGCGCTTTTTTAAGTTACTGTTTTTAAATGAAACTTTTTTGATAACTTAGCAAGTATATGAAAAAAAAGACATTTTTGTAACGTCGATGTAACAGAACTGCGAGCAGTGCAAAACTTGCAGCAAATTTAGCTATTCTACACCCAGAACGTCTGGCGTCCGCCATCCCAGATGCTGACCGCCATCAACGCATAAAAGCTGCCCGGTTACGGCAGGGGCGTCCAGAAAATACCCCAGCGCAGCGGTGATATCTGAAGGGTTCGCACCGCGTTCCAGAACCGTATTGGATCGTTGCGCCTGAAAGTGCTCATCGCTTTGACGATGGCCCTTCACTGTTGGACCGGGCCCAATCGCATTCACCCGGATTGCGGGGGTCAACGCCTGCGCTGAAGTGCGTGTCAGTGCCCATAACCCCATCTTGGCGATTGTGTATGACATGAATTCCGGCGTCAGTTTTTGGACACGCATGTCGACCATATTGATGATCGCACCCGTCGCAACGGGTTCGCCACTTGCATCGATCGCGGGTTCCAGCCCCTGTTCGGCCATTGCCTGGGTCAACACAAACGGTGCGCGCAAGTTGCTGTCGAGATGGCGGTCCCAGCTTTGGCGGGTCGCTGTATAGATACTATCATGTTCAAAGATCGAGGCATTGTTTACCAAACAGGTGATCGGTCCGCCCAATGCCTCTGCTGCGCGAGGCAACAAGGACAAAACCTGCGCCTCATCCAGCAGGTCAGCTTGCAGCGCAACGGACTGTTGGCCCAGGGCTTTAACGTCGGCCACAGTTTCCTGTGCAGGTTGCTGTGACGTTGCATAATGCACCGCCACATCATAGCCGCGGCCCGCCAGGTACAGCGCCATCGCCCGACCCAGACGAATTCCGGCGCCGGTTACTAAAGCTCGGGTCATGGATCACCTCTTTCCGTCAGATCACACCAGCAATGTGGTGACATACAGCACATAAAGGAAAGTCAATGCCACACCCCAGTTACGTGAGATGTCCTTTTTGAAGAAAACAAACGGGATCAGCAGCAGGGATGCCGCCAGCATGACCCACAGATCATAACGCAAGAATTCGGGTTCCACAGGAATCTTTCCGAACCAGGTGGCGATACCAACAATGGCCAACAGGTTGAACATGTTGGACCCAATGACATTGCCCAGCGCCACATCTGCCTGACGGCGAAGCGCCGCCATAACGGTGGTCGCCAATTCCGGCAACGAGGTTCCCACGGCGATCAGGGTCAAACCGATCACTGTCTCGCTGACGCCGTATTCCCGCGCAATGATAGTGGCGTTGTCCACCAGCAAATGGGCACCCATCGGCAGGCCGATCAACCCAAGGATCAGGTAAATCGACACCTTCCAATACGGCATATCCGGATCGGCCTCTTCCAGACCTTCCAGCTCTTCCTCTTCTGCGCAGGCGTCGCCAATTGCTTTGCGATGGGCGTTCGCCTCGCGAAACGCATTCCCCAACACCAAAGCCAGCGCAGTCAGCAGAATGGCCCCGCTGAACAGGTTGAACACACCGCAAAATGCCAACCCAATGAACAAAACTGTTGCTAACAGCATAAAGACGTAGTTTTTGCGGCTGTCGCATTCACTGGTGTGCAAAGTTGCCAGTAAGGCCGGTACACCCAGAACAAGAAGGATGTTGGCCGTGTTCGATCCAACAACGTTACCCAGCGCAATCCCGGGCGCGTTTTCCTTCAAGGCGCTGATTGCGATCAACAGCTCTGGCGCAGATGTGCCAAAAGCCACAATGGTCAGGCTGACGATCAACGCGGGCACGCCCAACCGCAGGCTCAGGTTCACGGCACCGCGCACCAGCGCATCACCGGCCAGCAAAAGGATTACCAATCCAAGGCCAGATAGCAGCCATGCCGTCATGCCCGGCCTCCTTTTTCGCAGGCACAGGGGCCTTTTCCAATTTTGAAACGTCCGCAGCGCGGACATTTGGCCGATTTCAAACGCTTCTGACCGGGAAAGCGCAGCTTCCCGAACATCGCCAATACGCCCATGGCGATCAGGAACAGAGTGACAATCTTGACGATCACGTCACAAGCCGAAACGTGCGTAGGCTGCTCGCTCCTCTAGTCCGGCTACGGCATCATGCGCCAGCGCCGCACCGAACCGCGACCAGATCGGCTTCTTTACGCCATAGCGGCGAAACTTCACCTTTTCGCCAAACCGTTCCTGTAGTTTTGGTTTGAGATGGGCAACACCATCAATCAGACCCAACTCATGCGCACGGTGGGCCAACCAGACCTCTCCTGTGAACAGATCGGCGCTTTGGTCCAGCTTGTCCCCGCGCCTTGCTTTGACATGCGCAATGAAGTTTTCGTGGATGTCGTGTAACAAGCGTTCAAGCCGTGCGACATCTTCTTTCTTTTCCGGGGCGAATGGATCCAGCATCGACTTGGACTGACCCGCGGTGTGCACGCGGCGTTCAAAGCCCTGTCGCGCCAGAAAGACGTGGGCTCCGAACCCTGACGAGATCACGCCGATCGAGCCCAGCACCGAACTGTCATCAGCCCATATCTCATCCGCCGCCGCTGCCAGCCAATAACCGCCCGAGGCTGCTACATCCTCGACAAATGCTATGACCGGTATATCGAGCTCTTGCGACAGCCGACGAATTCGCGCCCCGATCAATGAGCTTTGGACCGGAGAACCGCCAGGCGAATTTATCTCAAGCGCGACTGCAACCGGCTTGCCTTTGCGAAACGCTTTTTCAATGACGGGGGCCAAAGTGGTGTCATTCAACGACCCGCGTCCGGCCATACCTATGGCACCAGACAGACGGATGACGGCCACGCTGGGCTGCTTTTTTACAAACGGCAGGCTGAACTTCATGGGTGCCGATGTAGAGTGCAGCCAAGATGTAAACAAGGGACTCGCTGGGCGTAAAACGCGACGTGAACCAATTTCATTAAGGCTGAGGGCAAAAATGCAACGCACCAAGGTGGGTCAACTTCGGATGCGCCAGCCTGTTTTGAAGATCCAGCCGATGATGCCCAGACAAATGCCCGTAAAGGCTAGAATGGCCAAAAGGCTGAATGTGATCGGCACATCCGCCAGCCCATAAAACGACCAGCGGAAGCCCGAGATCAGATAGACTACCGGGTTGAATAAAGTGATTGTCTGCCACAACGGAGGCAGCATCGAGATCGAATAAAACGTCCCGCCCAAAAAGATCAGCGGCGTCACAACAAGCTGCGGGACAAGGGAAATCTGTTCGAAATTGCTGGCCCAGATGCCGATGATAAACCCTAACAAAGAAAAGCTGAGACAGGTCAGGACCAGGAATGCGGCCATTGCCAAGGGGTGCTCGATACGTATGTCCACAAAGAAATTCGCCGTAACCAGGATTACCAGCCCGACAAACAGTGATTTCGTGGCCGCGGCCCCGACATATCCGATCACGATCTCGATGAAATTCACGGGTGCGGACAGCAATTCATAAATTGTTCCCAGAAACTTGGGAAAATAGATTCCAAATGAGGCGTTCGTGATCGCCAGCATGACAACTGACAACATGATCAGCCCGGGGACAATGAAGGCCCCGTAAGATACGCCTTCTACCTCTTGAATACGGCTGCCGATGGCTGTGCCAAAGACCACAAAGTAAAGTGAGGTCGACAGAACCGGCGACAGAAAACTCTGTGCCAGCGTACGGAAAAACCGGGCCATTTCGAACCGATATATTGCGGCGATTGCGGACCAGTTCATACGGCCTCTCCCGATACAAGGTTAACGAAGATCTCTTCCAGACTTGACTGACGTGTTTGCACATCGCTCAGCACAAGCCCCGCCTGCGCCACGTCGTTCAGCAACGTTGTGATGCCGGTACGATCTGCATTGGTGTCATAGGTATAAACCAGTGCCCGCCCATTTCCGTTCAAGGTCAGGTTGTGCGCTGAAAGGCTGTCGGGGATATCTGTTATCGGATCGGTCAGCATGACCTCGATTTGTTTCTTACCCATCTGCGCCATCAGAGTGTCTTTGTCCTGTACCAGCAGCAATTCACCCTTGTCGATGACTCCGACGCGATCAGCGATGGCTTCGGCCTCTTCGATGTAGTGGGTGGTCAGGATGATTGTGACGCCAGCTTGCTTCAACTCGGCCACGATGTCCCACATGTCCTTGCGCAACTCGACATCCACCCCGGCGGTGGGTTCGTCCAGAAACAGGATACGTGGCTCATGTGCCAGCGCCTTGGCGATCAGCACCCGACGTTTCATACCCCCGGACAATTCCTTGATGGAGTTCTTACGCTTGTCCCACAATGAAAGCTTGCGCAGAATCTCTTCAATCCGCGCGTTGTCACTGCCATATCCGAACAAACCGCGCGAAAACCTGACCGTGTTCCAGACCGTTTCAAAAGGCTCCAATGCGATTTCCTGTGGCACAAGACCAATCATTTTTCGGGCAGCGCGAAATTCTGTCTGGATGTCGTGACCGCCCACCGTGACGGAACCGGATGTCGGCGTCGTGATTCCGCAAACTGTCGAGATCAGAGTCGTTTTTCCCGCCCCGTTGGGTCCTAGCAGAGCAAGAATCTCGCCTTCTTCTATGTCCAGCGATACGCCTTTGAGCGCCTCAAAACCATCAGCATAGGATTTGCGCAGATCCTTGATGGATAAAATGGTCGTCATGTCTGCTCCCCGTTCTGCCGGACACCCTATCGCGCAGAAAGAACGCGGAACAGGTCAATTCTGCACATAGCCCTGCGCGTCAGTTCACGTCAGATGCCGATAGATCCTAACGGTTGCGCTTGGGCAGCTCTTGATTGGTTGTCCAGTCCCACGTGCCCTGATCCCGTTCAGCAACAGTCTGTTTCCAACCAACTTCCTCGGTTCGGGTTTTAAAGTTGATGCCTTCCGGCGAATGGCGGGTAATCCCGTCAAAAATCGTGGCCAGCCGCTGCGTTTGCATCATACCCATCTGTTCGATGGCCTGATTGATCACCATTTTCTGCATCGCCAGCTGGTTGACAGGAACTGATGCCATACGCGAAGCCATGGCTTCGACCGCATCGTCCAGCTGGTCGGAGGGAACTGCGTCCAGGATCAGGCCCATATCAGCCGCCTCGCGCCCGGTGATCTTGTCGCCGGTAAACAGCATGCGCTTGGCCTTTTCTGCTCCCAAACGATAAACCCACATCGCCGTGGTCGGACAGCCCCAGACGCGGGCGGGCATGTACCCGATCTGCGCGTCTTCGGCCATGATCGTCAGATCGGCACACAAGGCGATATCCGAACCGCCCGCCACAGCAAACCCATGGACTTTGCAGATCACCGGCTTCATTGCTCGCCACAGCGACATGAAATGCTGCGTGTTGCGCCACATGAACTTGTAATCCTTGATCGGATCCCACGGCATGCTTTGCGTCACTTCGCCCGCGCCATTGCCTTCGGCATAGTAAGCCAGATCGTAGCCAGCGCAGAACCCTGACCCGTTGCCCGCAAGAACCATGACATGAATATCAGGGTCCTCATCAGCTTGAGCCACCGCATCGGACAATTGCACAGGAAGCTCATCATTGATGGCGTTCATCACCTCGGGGCGGTTCAGGGTAATCCGCGCTATCCGCCCGTCTTTCTCGTATAGGACCACAGGCATCTGTTCCTCCTTGTATCGGGTCGAACAAAACACCCGAACTTGCGATCACCTAACCCTTACGGTCAAGACGCCACGTCGCAGAACCTCCCTCTTGCATTCCGGTCACAGTACCGAAACCTTTGCACAGGGAGAGTTACCGCATGCTGGATGGAATACGTGTCGTAGAGATCGAAGGCCTAGGACCGGCCCCGTTTGCAGCCATGTTGCTCGCGGATCTTGGGGCCGACGTCATTACCATCCACCGTAAGGGCGGAAGCATGGCCCCCGGGATGCCCGAACGTTCGATCTTGGATCGCGGAAAACGATCGATAGCGCTCGACCTCAAAGACGATGCCGACCTGGACACCGCCAAACGCCTGATCGACACAGCCGATGCTTTGATCGAAGGGTTTCGCCCCGGCGTGATGGAGCGTCTGGGCCTTGGACCCGAACACTGCCTGAAACGAAACCCCAAACTGGTCTATGGTCGCATGACCGGCTGGGGACAGGACAGCCCGCTTTCTCAGACCGCCGGTCATGACCTTAACTATATCGCCCTGTCCGGTGCGCTTTGGTACGCGTCGGCGCCCGAGACCCCTCCGCAGACACCCGCCACGCTGGTCGGCGATATCGGCGGCGGTGCCATGTATCTGGTCACAGGTCTTCTGGCTGGTTTGATCAACGCTGAAAAGACCGGGCAAGGCACCATTGTGGATGCAGCCATCTACGATGGCTCAGCCCATATGCTGAACCTGCTCATGAGCATGCGCCAAACCGGCAACCTGTCCGAGGCGCGCGGCCAAAGCTTACTGGATGGCCCGCATTGGAGCCGAACGTACATCTGCTTAGATGGCGGCTTCATCACGGTACAATGCCTTGAGCCGAAGTTTTACGCGCAATTTCTGCAGATCATGGGCCTCTCAGACGATGATGCGTTCCAACAGCAATTCGACCGGTCACTCTGGCCAGATCAGTCCCGGCGTCTCGCTGCGCTATTTTTGACGCGAAGCCGTGATCACTGGGCTGAACTGTTTCGCGGCACGGATGCCTGTGCCGCTCCGGTGCTCAGCCCCGAACAGGCACAGGCGCATGATATGAACGCCGCGCGCCTAACATGGCGCGACATCGACGGGACCTTGCAAGCCGCGCCCGCGCCGAGGTTCGCGAACACAGCTTGGCACCCAAAATCCAGCCCGATTCGAGGCGAACACACGAAGGAAATTCTGGCAGACTTGGCCAACCTGACCCAGTCTGATCCTTCATCTGGCTAAAAATATCCCGGGGGATGAATTGGCCGCAGGCCAAGAAGGGGGCTGGCCCCCTTCGCTTTCACCGGCTGCGCACGGTATCGATCATCAACTGAACGTTTTCCGGATCCGCATCCGGTGTGATCCCGTGTCCAAGATTGAAAATATGTGGGCCTTTTGAAAACGCCTCAACGATCTGACGCGTCTCATCCACCAGCGCCTGCCCGCCTGTCACCATATGAGACGACGCCAGATTTCCTTGAACGCACCCATCGACCTGCACATGCTCCACCGCCCAATCCAGAGAAACAGAATTGTCCAGCGCAACGCAATCCACACCGGTCGCCCCTGCAAACCCGACATAACCCTCACCTGCTTCCCTTGGGAAACCGATCACGGGGATGCCGGGATGCCGCGTTTTGATGGCTTGCGTGATTACCCGGCAGGGTTCGACGGCATATTTCTGGAATGCCTCGCCTTTCAAAGATCCGGCCCAACTGTCAAAGATCTTGACCACCTCGGCCCCGGCTTCAATCTGGGCTGACAGATACTCAATCGTTGCCGCAGTGATCCGATCCAGCAAAGCCTCGAACAAGGCGGCATCGCCCTCACGCAATGCGTGAGCAGGTCCCTGATCCGGCGTGCCGCATCCGGCGATCATATATGTCGCGACAGTCCAGGGCGCACCAGCAAAGCCGATCAAGGTTGTCTCGGCTGGCAATTCCCGCGACAAGATACGGACGGTTTCATAGACTGGCGACAGCGTTTCATGAATATCGCGGACCGGCTTCAATGCCGCGAACTCCGACGGCTGCGTGATCGTCGACAAACGTGGACCTTCACCCGTGACAAACCACAAATCCGCGCCCAACGCCTGCGGTACAAGCAAGATGTCGGCAAACAGAATCGCCGCGTCGAACCCGTAGCGGCGGATCGGTTGCAGAGTAACCTCTGCTGCCAGTTCGGGGTTGTAGCACAGCGACAAAAAATCACCCGCCTGCGCACGCGTCGCGCGGTATTCTGGCAGGTACCGTCCGGCCTGACGCATCATCCAGATCGGCGGCACCTCCTGCACCTCACCCGCCAGTGCCCGCAGCAGTTTTTTTGTCTCGGCCATCTTCGCCCCCAGTCGTCAAGATTGCGCAACGGGTCGGCTTTCGGCGGCAATTTGTCAAGCGCGGCCCCATTGTCAGGGCAATGTGACGCGACTAAAGCTGGGCGCATGACATTGACCCTGCCCACCCCCGCATCGCCCCTCCGGATTGGCACCCGTGGTTCTCCGCTGGCTCTGGCTCAGGCCTATGAGACGCGCCAAAGGCTGAGCAAGGCGTTTGATCTTCCCGAAGAAGCGTTCGCGATTAAGGTCATCAAGACCACCGGTGACAACCGCGCCATGATCGACGCGGACAGACCGCTCAAGGAAATCGGCAACAAGGGTCTTTTCACCAAGGAAATCGAAGAGGCGATGCTGCGGGGCGATATTGATATCGCCGTGCATTCGACCAAAGACATGCCGGTCGCCCAACCCGAGGGTCTGGTGCTGGATACCTTCCTGCCCCGAGAAGACGTACGGGACGCTTTCATCTCGGAACACCTAACTTCGATCCATGATCTACCTGAGGGTGCTGTGGTGGGCACTTCGTCCCTACGGCGCCGGGCACAGTTGCTGCACCGCCGCCCGGATTTGAACGTGGTAGAATTCCGCGGCAATGTCCAAACCCGCCTGAAAAAACTGTCTGAAGGCGTGGCCGATTGTACGTTTCTGGCTATGGCGGGCCTGCGGCGCCTGGACATGAGCGACGTTCCGGCCACCGCAATCTCACCGGATGATATGCTGCCTGCAATTGCACAAGGCACGATCTGCATTGAACGGCGCAGCACCGACCATCGCACTGCTCAAATGCTCGAAGCCATCCATCATGGCGAAACCAATCAGCGGCTGCGGGCCGAACGGGCGTTGCTTGGCGCGCTGGACGGGTCCTGCGAAACCCCGATCGCTGGTCTGGCTGAACTCCTGAGCGGTCAATTGCGCCTGCGCGGCGAAGTTCTGCGCCCTGACGGATCAGAATCAATCACCGAGGAATTGACCGGACCTGTCGCCGACGGGGCTGAAATGGGTCGCGATATGGCCGTCAATTTGTTGAAACAGGCAGGTCCCGGGTTCTTTGATTGGAAAAATTAATAAAAAATTTAAACAATGTGAACTACTTCACTGTCGCCCGCCCTGTCATCGGGCATTAAGGTGTCATACCGATTGGAAAGTCGGATCAGTCTCGAAAGTATCGAAAAGTTTTAGATTGTTGGTGTTGTAGTAAGTATTCGAGGGGGCGAGACTGAACCCCGAAATCCAATCAGTTAGGGCCGCTGTCAATTTCGACAGCGGCCCGATTGATTCATCCGCGAGATTCTAATCGCAGATCGCTTCAACGGCCTTGGCGACTGCCTCTCTCGTTTGCCCCAGATCAACCTCGTTTAGCGCCAGCGAAGGGTAAAGCTTGCCCGGTGACTTGAAAATCCCGTGCTCGCGTAAAACTGCGTTGTAAGTGGCATTGCGTTTGGGGTCGTCGTGTTTGGCGCTGCGGTAGTCTCTGCAGGTGCTGTCGGTAAAATAGATATCGAACAACGTCTCATCCCCACAGATCTGATGGGCAATCCCTGCCGCCCTCAGCGCCTCAGATTGCATTTTCTGCAATGCACGGCCAATTGTGCGGAGCCGATCATAGGCCCCGTCTCGTCGCAAAATCTCCATCGTCTTCAATCCTGCCACTGAAGCCACCGGATTGCCGGACAGAGTTCCCAATTGCATCAGCCAGCCGACTTCGCCAACGCGCGACTTATCGAAATGCTGCATGATCTCAGAACTGGCACCAACGGCCGCCAGCGGAAAGCCTCCACCGGTGATCTTGCCCAGCGTACAAATATCCGGCGTTACGCCATATCGCTCCTGGGCCCCACCATAGGCCAGACGGAAGCCGGTCACGATCTCATCGAAGATCAGCAGCACATTGTGTTTGTCACACAAATCACGAAGCCCCTGCAGATACCCGGGCATCGCGGGAATAATCCGTTGCAAAGGCTCGACCATGATCGCCGCGATATCGTCATGTTCGTTCAGCAGATTGGAAACCGCCTCCAGGTCATTGAATGGCGCGATCAGCATCTGCTCAACCACGCCCGCGGGGATACCTGCACTGTCCGGCACAGCCTGCGGGAAATTGACCTCGCGGCTGGGGGCAAGGCTCATTTGTGCTTCTGCGCTCATCCCGTGATAGCCGCCTTCGAATTTCAGGATCTTGTCGCGTCCGGTAAAGGCGCGCGCCAGGCGGATGGCGTACATGTCTGCCTCGCCACCCGAGGCGACAAACCGCACCTGCTCGCAACAAGGTACTGCATCCACAATGGCCTCGGCCAGTTCGATCCCTTTGCTGTTATTGGCAAAGAAGGTCATGCCTTTGGGCAATTGCTCCAGCACGGCCTCCATCACTTCGGGGTGACCATGGCCCAACAGCATTGGCCCCGAGCCGATTAGGTAGTCGATGTATTCGGTGCCGTCCTCATCCCAGACCCGGCTGCCTTCACCTCGGGCAATAATGATACCCGGGTCGAAATTTCCAAACCCACCGGCAGGCAAGACCGTCTGCGCGCGGGCGATCCATTCGGATTGAGTGTTAATCTTAAGCATCTCAAACAACCTCCAAAATCGGGGAACCCAGAACATCCATATCGGGCACAACGCCCAGGCCCGGGCCCTCGGGCGGGGCAATGCGACCATTGGTTCGAACAGGCGCGTCCGGGCAGATCCGCGGCGCCACGTAAGACGACAGATCACAGGTGTTCAGCAATGCCCCGTGCGGCGTGGACGCTGCAAAATGCAGCGAGGCAGCAGTAACGATATCCGAGCCCCACGTGCATTCCGCGCACGTCTCGGTGCCCAGATGCACACAAAGGTCCCGCGCCCGACGCATAGCTGACAAACCACCGAATTTGGACAGCTTCAGCGCTACCGCATCCATGCAACCTAACGCATGCGCCCGCAATAGTGAGGCCAGATCATAAGCGTTTTCGTCAATTTTCATCGGCAAACCGGTGGCCTGTCGAACAGCGGCACAATCTTCGAGCGTTTTGCAGGGCTGTTCCAACATGACATCAAGATGCGCCACTGCACGGCCTGTGCGTGTGGCATGCAATCGCGAGGCCCCGCAGTTCCAGTCGCCATAGACAATCGGACCCGATCCCACCGCTTCGCGCACTTTGAGCAAACGTTCCGCATCGGCCTCCCAATCCCCATCGGCACCCAGTTTGACCTGAAACTGACGTATACCGCTTTGGTACGCGGTGGCTGCGATCCGAGCCATTTCGTCTGGCGCAATGCAAGTGATCGAGTGGTAAAGCGGCATATCCTTGCGCGTCCGCCCGCCCAAAAGTGCATAAAGCGGTAAACCCGTAGCCTGTCCGAACAGGTCCCAAAGCGCAATATCAACAATGGATTTGGCATATGCATGGCCCGGCAGAAACCCATCCAGCTTGCGCATCGGCGCATCAACCCCAAAAGGTGAAATACCCAGAATTTCAGGACCCAACTCAGCCACTGCAGCTGGGACACCATCGGCATAGGCAGGTAGGTAATGTGGGATCGGACAAACCTCGCCCCAACCCTTCAACCCGGTATCCGTTTCGAGGCAAAGGACATGCGTTTTCACTGTCGCGCAGGTCTTGCTTTCGGCCATGTGATAGGTCTCATGGCTGGTCAGATCGACAGACCAGAGCGTTATCTTGGTGACCTTCATAGGTAGACCGCCACCGGATCGCCCAGCACGTCTTCGTCCGGATACACGCCAAGTCCCGGCGTTTCGGCTAGGTGCAGGTGGCCATTGCGATTGCGCGGGCCACGGCCTCCGGCGATATCAACGGTGATCATGTCCTGACAAGCCCAGACCGCGTGACAATTGTCGTCCGGAACGGTTGCGGCCAGATGCAGCGCCTCGGCATCGGCCAGAACCGAGCCGCCTGTGGCCATCACAAACATGTCGATGCCATGGGCCAGCGCGATGTCCCGTATCCGCGCGGCCTTGGTCAGCCCACCTACGCGGTTCAGCTTGATCCCAAACACCTCGGCCAACCCGTCACGGGCAATCCGGGCGGCGTCCTGCAAGGTGACAAGGCTTTCATCCACAGAAACGGGTGAGGCGTGACGACCCGAGATCGCCGCAATATCGTCTAGTGTTTCACAGGGCTGTTCGAACATCACATTCATGTCTTCGCAAGCCGTCATGACCTTCAATGCTTGCTGCCGCGTCCAACCCCGGTTCACATCGTAAAGAACGATCTCACCGGGTTTCAGGATGCTTTCTACATCGCGGACACGGGCAATGTCGCGCTCGACATCGCCACCAATCTTGACCGAATGTGCTACGTAACCACGGTCGCGATACCGCTCCATCGCTTCGCGGGTTTCTTCAGCGGTCTTCGCGCCAACCGAGGACGCAATCGGGCGCGGCGTGCGCGACCCACCGCCCATCAGATCCGCAATCGGTAAACCCGCTGCTTGCCCGGCAATATCCCAGCACGCCATGTCGATCGGGCTTTTGGCATAGAGATGTCCGGGCAAGGCCGTGTCCATCGCCCGCTCGACCTCAAGGACGCGACGCGGGTCAAGACCCAAGACAAAGGGCGCCATCGTCTCGATTCCCGCCCGGATACCCGGCCCGTGGGCAGGGACGTAAGTGTGACCCCAAGGCGTTCCTTCGCCCCAACCGATCAAGCCACTTTCCGTCTCGATTTTCACCAGAGTCGCATCCAACACCTCGAACTTCAGCCGACCACCAGACAACCAATAGGAATGCTCGAGCGGCAGATCGACGTGATAGACCGAGATTCGGGTGATTTTCATTTTAGCTCCACCTCGATAAACGACATCGGGGCATCCCCCGCATTGATCACGTTGTGCTGAACGCCTTTATCCCGGCGATACGCCGTACCAGCCGGAACGGTGACTTCATTGATCGTGCCATCGGGCAGCTCCAGACGCATATGGCATTCGGTGACAGCTGTAATCACATAGTCCATTGCGTGGCGATGCCATCCTGTTTGCGCACCGTGTTCGAAATCGAAACGGGTTACCCGAACACGCGCGTCATCGATCATCTGGGTTGCAACGGCCTGTGGTCTCATTTCAGATATTCCTTTTCTGGTTGTCCTGTTCGCCCAATCTGCACACCAGATCTGGCCCCGACACTTCAACGGCCCGAACTGTCAGGTGTTCACGTCACATCATGCGGCATCCATTTGCGGCAAATCTTCAATACCCTCGCCCCGCCATAGGACGAACGTCAGGATCGATTTGTCGTAGGTATCCATCGCATGGCTTTGCCAGCTGCCGTGCAGACGCGTCTGTCCCGGTCCAACATGGGCTTCATCCCCTGCGACTTTGAACAGGGCATTTCCGGCGAGGTTCAGATACAACTCCTCTGCCTGATGACTATGCCAATCGTATTTCAAACCCGCCCCCCAAAAGGCGATGTATCCACGTAGCTGGGTCGAGTAAAAATGACCGCTCGGTCCGAACAACTCAAAGTATCCGTACCTTTTAAGAAAATCGACACCGACCTCTTCCGCAGAATAGGCAAGCTGCCAGTTGACCAAATGCGCCGTTGCGCGAACCGCGTCGACCAGATGCGCGGTCAAATCTGTTCCAGCCTCGTCAAAGCTTTTGACCAAATCCAACGCAGGGATGGGCGTTGGCTGCAGACCCGACGGTGTCAGATCGGTCGGCCAGGCTCCAAAATCCGAGAGATCGGGGTGTGATTGGTGCAGCCATCGGGCCGCTTCGAGGAGGTCGTCGAGTGTCACGGGATCACCACAATGTTGCCGGTATGCGCTTTGTCGATAAAGGCCTTCTGGGCCTCACGCAGATCAGCTAACGGATAGGTTGCGGCCAATGCTGGCTTGATCTTGCCATCCTCTATGTATTTCACGACATCGGTGAAGTTTTTCGGCCTGTTTACGGTCGACCCGGTAAAGGTCAGATCGCGCAGGTAGAATGTACGCAGGTCAAGTTCGACCAGCGGACCCGCAATCGCACCAGAACACGTATAGCGGCCACCTCGTTCCAGCATATCAATTAGACTGGCCCAGATCGGCCCACCAACAACGTCGGCAACAACCGTCACCTTCTCGCCGTTCAGCGCAACTTTCAGGTTTTCAGGGCTGCGCGGCAGAATGCGGTCGGGCCCAAGCCTGGTGACATCTTCATGTTTTGCTTCGGACGCCATGGCAATCACCCGCGCACCACGCAACTTGGATAGTTGTATCAATGCGCCACCAACCCCGCCGGAAGCGCCGGGGATCAGAACGGTATCACTCGCGCCAACATTGGCGCGATCCACCATGCCTTCGGCGGTGACATAGCCACAGATGAACGTGGCCAGTTCTGCGTCACTCAAATCGCATTCTATTGCTGCAACGCCGCGTACATCAGCCTTAGTGTATTCTGCAAAGCCGCCGTCGCATTCCGACCCGAAATACCCGGCCTTGTCGCGGTTCATCGGATCGTCCCAGTCGCGCAGCCACCCGGCCACCATGACGCGTTTGCCGATCAGCGAGGGGGCTGCACCATCACCAACGGCCACAACGGTCCCCACTGCATCCGCACCTTGGATGCGCGGGAAGGTTAGTGGCGCGCCGCCCCAAGTGCTGTCCTCGTCGTCGACCTGCGAATAGGCCCCGCCGGTCGTGGCCTCATCCACGGCCTTGGAATACCAGCCCGTTCGCGTATTCACATCCGTATTGTTCAGACCGCAGGCGCCAACCTTGATCACGACCTCCATTGGCCCCGCTTGCGGCGTTGGCCAGCTGTCGTGCCATTCGTATTTGTCCATATCACCATGGCCGGTGAGGACCATGGCCTTCATTGTTTGGGGCAGCGTCATCAGATTGTCTCCAGAATTGCGTCCGTTCGCGGCAGCAAGCTTTGAGGGTCATAGGCGGGTTCACTCAACACGCGAGCTGCGCGGGGGCGGCCATGGATCACCACGGTGAGCTTTGTCCCTGGCTTCGCGGCGTCTGGCTCGATGTATGCAAAGGCCAGAATCTTGCCGATCGTGTGGCCATAGACAACCGATGCCGTGGACCCGACTACGCGGCCGTCCAGCAGAACCGCCTCACCTCCGTGCCCGTCGATTTCACCATCCGGTTCGATTTCCAGATAGGCGCAGATCCAAGGCAGGTCTGTGTTCAGAGTTTTGTCTTTGCCCAGATAGTCTTTGTCCGTACGTGCAAAGCGCAGCACGTCGGCCTCGGCCAGCGTAACCTCATTGGTCAACTCGCCCGCGCCTTTGAAGCCCTTCTCCATCCGCATCACGTTCATGGCAAAGCTGCCATAGTCGGCGATACCATAGGGCTCTCCTGCTGCCCAAAGCGCAGTGTATACGTCAAGGCAGGTGGCGTTGGGCATGTGTAGCTCCCACCCCAGTTCCCCGGCATAGGACATTCGGAAGGCCCAGACGGGGTGACCGGCGATTATGATCTGTTGCGCTGACAGCCAACGGAATCCTGCATTGCTCAGATCAACACCGGTACAGCGGGAGAGCACGTCGCGCGACCGGGGACCGTTCAAGGAGAGGGCGGACCATTTGGCGGACAAGGCAGTGATCTGTACATCTTCATCCCGGCGCTGCTGCGCCAGATGGTCCAGCAGGCGCTGTTCAAAGAAGGCGGCGCAGACCAGATAGAACCGATCCTTGTCCATACGGATTATGATCGTCTCCAATTCGATCCGTCCACGCCGGTTCAGCATATGGGTCAGGGTGATCGAGCCGATTTTTTGCGGCATCCGGTTTGCGGTCAGGCGGTCCAACAAGGCATAGGCGTCCGGCCCCACCACCTCGACTTTGGTGAAGGCGGTGACATCCATGATGCCGACGCGTTCGCGCACCGCTTTGACCTCAGCCGCGACCAAGTCGTCGACAGGTGTACGGCGGAAGGAATAGTGATCGCGTTGCTCGACTCCGTCCCGCGCAAACCAGCGGGGGCGTTCGAAGCCGTAGACCTCTTCATGCACCGCGCCTTTGGATTTTAGCAGCTCATGCAGCGGCGATGGCTTGATCGGACGTCCAGCCAGACGGTTGAAATGCGGAAAGGGAATCTCGTGGCGCAGGCAGTAATCTTCCTCAGCTTTGGTCACCTGCCACGCCTTTGTCGCGTAGCTGCCGAACCGGCGCGGATCGTACTCGCGCATCGAGATGTCGGCCGCGCCATGCACCATCCAGCGCGCCAGTTCACGGGTCAGGCCCGGGCCCCAACCAATGCCGATCTGTGTACCACAGCAGCACCAATAGTTCCGAACACCGGGCGCTGGTCCAATCAACGGGTTGCCGTCCGGTGGGTGCGAAATCGCCCCATGTACGTCGCGCTGAATGCCAAGCTCAGCAAAGATCGGCATCCGGTTCAGGCTTTCTTCAAGCCACGGCATGACCCGATCGTAGTCTGCATCAAACAGCCAATTCTCGTATTCCCAGGGGCAATGATCATGCCAGACCGAATTCGGATTCTCTTTCTCGTAGATCCCGATCAACCCGCGGTTCTGTTCCATCCGGATGTAACCCGAAACTTTGCGGTCGTCGCGGATCACCGGCAGTTCCTTGTCCAGCCCCTGAAACTCCGGAACCGGCTCGGTCACGAAGTAATGGTGCGTCATCGAGGTCATTGGCAGTTGAAGGCCTGACCACTCGCCCATTTGCCGCGCATAGGTACCGCCAGCGTTCACCACATGCTCACAAGTGATAGCGCCCTGCTCGGTCTCGACCACCCACTCGCCGGTCCGTGTCTGTGTGATGTTAGTCGCACGGCAGTTGCGGAAGATGCGCACACCCTTTTGACGGGCGCAATTGGCCATCGCCATGGTCACATTGGTCGGATCGACATGGCCATCATCCGGCGTATAGAGCGCACCCAACACGCCCTCGATATTGTAGAACGGGTGTAACTCGGCCACTTTCTCCGGTCCGACCAGCTCGATATTGAAGCCAAGCGCGCGGCCCACGGACAGGGTATGGCGCAGCCAGTCCATCTCATCCTCGGTATAGGCCAGACGGAGGGAGCCGCAGCCGTGCCATGTGACGGATTGGCCGGTTTCAGCCTCCAACACACCGGAATACAGCCTAATATTGTAGTCAACGCACTTGCCCAGTCCAAAGCTTGAGGTCGAATGCGTGATCTGCCCGGCCGCGTGCCAGGTGCTGCCACTGGTCAGCTCGGCCTTTTCCAGGAGCACGGTATCGCTGCCCCATCCTTCATGCGCCAAATGATAGGCCAGACCGACGCCCATGACGCCTCCGCCAACGATTACCACGCGGGCATGTGATGGCAGTTCGTTCCCGGACATGATTTTTCCTCTTCCCGAGTCGCGTTTCTACTCGACAGGCTAATTCCACAAATGTACCATCGTCAATCATGAATGACACAAATGTATCATCAACTGTTCTGAACCGCCTTTCCGAGGAATGGAACGCGCTGACGCCCGAGGCCCAAAAGGCCGCGCGTTACGTGCTGGAAAATCCAACGGATGTAGGGGTTTCGACCGTGCGCGAGATTGCAGAAGCGGCCAAAGTGAAACCCAACACGTTTGTCCGGATGGCACGGCAGGTAGGGTTCGAAGGATATGAAGACTTCCGCGCCCCTTTCCGTGACGCGATTCGTCAGGGCATCGTGTCCTTTCCCGACCGAGCACGTTGGCTGCAGACAATCGGCAAGACAGGCGAACTGGGCGGGCTTTACGCCGATATGATCGGCGCCGCGATCCGCAATATCGAAGACACCTTTGCCGGGATAGATGCCGAGCGCCTGAAAGCCGCAGCCGAAGACATCTGGAATTGCCGTCAGATTTTCACGCTGGGGGTGGGCGTCAACAACTCAAATGCTCGCAATTTTACCTATCTTGCCTCAACCGGTATGAAGCAGTTTCACGCCATACCTCGACCCGGCTCGACCCCAGTCGACGATCTGGCTTGGGCGGACGAGCAAGACGTACTGATCGCGATCACCTGCCATCCCTACCGCACCGAAGTCATCGACGCGATCAAGCTGGCGCGGCAACAGGGAATGACAGTCATCGGCATTTCCGACAGCCCGGCCAGCCCGGTGATTCTGAACGCACAGCACGGTTTTGTCGTTGCTGCCGACACGCCGCAATTCTTCCCGTCCTCCGTTTCGACCATCGCGCTGCTGGAAACGCTTCTGTCCTTTGTGATCGCCGTCTCCAGTGACGAGATTGTCGAACGGGTCGAACGGTTTCATCAACGCCGCCACCAGCTTGGCCTCTATGCAGAGGAGCCGGAATGAATGCCCCCCTGATCCGGTCTTTGGACGCGCGATACTACACTGATCCCGCGATTTTCGCGCAGGAGATGCAGGGCCTTCTGGCAAGGACATGGCAATTCGCTGGGCATGTTGCGCAGGTGCGTGAAACTGGGGACTATTTTGCTTTCGAGATCGCAGGCCAGAGCCTGTTCTGCATTCGCGGCCGAGACGGAGATATCCGCACCTTCTACAACGTCTGCCAGCACCGTGCGCACGAGATGGTGACAGGTGCTGGCAATACCCGCGTCGTGGTTTGCCCCTATCATGCTTGGACCTACGAATTGTCAGGTCAACTGCGCGCCGGGCCCAACATCAAATCTGTCCCCGGCTTTGATCGCAGTTCGATCTGCCTGACATCTGTGCGCACGGAAATCTTCAATGGATTCATCTTCGTAAATCTGGATGATGACGCGGCCCCGATGGACGATTGGTACCCCGGCGTGCGCGAGGAAGTCCGTGCCTTTGTCCCGCATATCGACGATCTGGAACCGTTGGAATGGGTAGAAATCCCCGAGAACTGCAATTGGAAGGTTAGTATCGAGAATTACTCGGAATGCTATCACTGCCCCCTCAATCACCAGACCTTTGCCGAGGGCGTCGTCAAGCCCGAGACCTATGACATCCAGCCCGACGCCGGCGGCGGCTACGTCCTTCGCCACACGACCGAATGCCAAAGCCTCGACAAGATGACTTACCCCATAGACCTAGCGGTGCCGCACGCGGGCGATTATCAGTCATGGTTCCTTTGGCCGATGTTCTCGTTCCAGTGCTACCCTGGCAACGTGCTGAACACCTATCACTGGCGCGCGGGTGATACCGATCACTGCACGGTCTGGCGCGGGTGGTATACCGAGGGCGGATCGGAGAGCGCCGTGATCCGCCAATTGGCAGTACAGGACCGCGAAACCACTGTCGAGGAAGATATCCACCTTGTCGAAAGCGTCCATCGCGGGCTTAAATCCCGCGGCTATCGCCCCGGCCCGCTGGTGTTGGACCCTGCGTTCGGGGTGATGTCCGAACACTCGATTGCCCGGTTGCAGCAGTGGATGCGTGAAGCGGTCGACCCTTGATCAAAGCGCCAGAGGCCCTAAGACAGGCATTCGAGAACCACGTCTTACGCTTGATAAACCCCCAAGCGGCGGTATCTATTTGCCTCGCCTGACAGACAAAAACCCGGAGATCTAAAATGCCCGACCTTTTTGACGAAGACCTTTTTCTGAAAGGGTTGGAACAACGTAAATCCACGCTTGGCGCGGAGTATGTGGAAAAGAACCTTATCGCTGCGGACGACTTCACCCGCCCGTTTCAAGAGGCGATGACCGCCTGGTGTTGGGGCTTTGGTTGGGGCGATGACGTGATCGATGCCAAGACGCGGTCGATGATGAACCTGTCCATGATCGGGGCATTGGGCAAGATGCACGAATGGGAAATTCATTGCAAAGGTGCGATCAACAACGGTGTCACCCCGGAAGAAATCCGCGCCATCATTCACGTCGTCGGGATCTATTGCGGCGTCCCGCAGGCTTTGGAGTGTTTCCGCGTCGCCCGCAAAGTGCTTGAAGAAGTCTAACTCCAATCCATTACAATCCGGCTGCGGACAAGAGCCGCACGACATCAGTGTAGTGGTTTTGGTTTTTGAAACAGCCGGGCCAAGCCCAGCGCTTAGCGGTAAAGCCCGGCTGCAATTCAAGAATCCGGCGCGCGTGTCGGCGCGCCAATGACTCGTTTCCACCAGCGACCGACAGCAAGCATAAAACCACGCGCGCGCGCACACTATCTGGGTCCGCGCGCAGCACGTTATGTGCGTGCTGCCAGGCTGCCTTGTCCTCGGTCAATGCCATCGCCATGGCCAAGTTGGCTTCGATCCAGATCGGTGGGTGCGGAGTCAACGCAAGCGCTTGACGGTAAACGGATATTTCAGCTTCAAGTTGATCGTCGTAGCCAAGCAAGCCAGCGTAATAACCCAGAAGCTCAGGGCTGCTGTGAAATCTGTCCACAACTTCGCGCATCAGCAGGCACGCTTCGTCGGTTTTACCCGCCACGTTGCGCGTAAACGCTTCAAGCGCTGCGCAATATGGGTCTGTCGGATGTTTGGCGCGCAACTGAGCGCATTCCGCGTCCACTTGGATCAGCGTTTGCTCGGGGGTATTATCAATTCCAAGCCGGATCAGATCCAACCGACAGAACCCAATGGCAACACTGGCAGGCAGATAGTCCGGGTCGCGGCCAAGACACGCTTCGTATTGTCGGATCGCGCGGAAAAGCCCGCCTTCAGTTGTGTGGCTTTCCTGGATGCGACCATTCTGAAACGCGGTCCAAACTTCTGTCGAGCTGGAACGGCCCGACCAGATTTCTGACCAATGGCCGTCGCGCAAGCGCAATTGCAGGGCCTCGACGACCTTCATCGCAATCTCTTCAACCGCGTCGAATGTGTCTTGCTTGCGAAACCGGAACCGCTCGGTCCACAAGCAGACTTGGTCAGATGTCGAGGTCAGCTGCGCCGCAACCCGCAAGCCCTCGGCGCCAACAACGCTGCCGCTCAGGACGTAGCCATCAATCGGCCCCTCTTGCCTGCGGGCATCCCGCAGTTCGATCACGTCGGATAGCGTGCCCAACAGAAACAACAGTTCGTCGCGTATAGATACTGCGGCCACCGCAATGTCCGGGGTGTCGCCAACCACCTCCATCGGCTCGACCACCACTGCGGGTCGCTGACGTCCCCAATGCGATGGAGCTCGACCGGTGATCGGGCCGGGACCGTCTTCTCCGGTGTCAATGTCCCAGTAGGCCTGACGTTCGACGGCAAGCCATTCTTCGAACTCTGGGTCTGCAACATCAAGCCCTTCCAGCAACTCCGCCCGATCCGGGTGCAGCTGTGCGTCAAACAAATCAACTTCGAGCGAATTAAGATCAATCGAAACGTTTTCACGTCCGATATCCAGAAATTTTAGATCAAACTTGCCGAAGTGTTTAGTGAGAACGCTGAGTTCCTTGCGCAAGGATGCAGCGCCTTGTGCAGGAGAGCTTTGACTCCACAACCGGTCCTGCAACCAAGTTCGACTGCGGATCGAGTTTTTGGACAAGAGCACCAAGGCGACAAGTGCCTTCGCCTTGGTGCCACGCGGTGTTGCATCCCGACCATCGTCGCAAATTACCTGGAACGGGCCAGTCAGGAATATCTTGGTCCGTGCCGTTGTCACGAAGGTTCCTTGGATAAGCTGAGATTCCTCTCTTACTTACCGCAACCGTAGACGACGATGCCACCCATCGCTTCGTATGCAAAGTCGTCGCACCAGCAGTCGTAGTCGGGTTTGTCATCACCGATCTTGTCGCTCAAGTCGGGAATTATGATGTTGATGCGCTTTCGCGAGTCATAAACAAAAGTAACGTCCAAATGTTCACCCTCCGCGATCATTTCGCGGATTTTGCCTTCTGCCTTTTCCTCTTCGCCCCGCTCGCCCAGCGCACGGGCGCGTGCAGCTCGAAGAACCTCGCAACCTATGTCTTTTACTGAAAAATCTTGCTTAAGCTTCAATCGAGCCATTTCGAAATCCCTTCCCTTAGAACCACAATCATCTGTATATCTCCTTGTGTTGGTATCTGGAAATGAAAATGACTGACTCGCTGATTGAACGGGCCGAGACGGCAAGGCTCATTTCCAAACCATCCTTTGCCGAATTTCCTGACGGCGCGCCGATCCATACGGCTTTCCGTCTGATTAAGCTGCGACCGGGAACTCTGCCGCCGGAAGGCGCGATGGAGCATCGCGTGTCTTTCGGCACAGCACGCACCGCCAGGGACGCGTCGCGGCTGGCAGGATTTGAGGCCATTGAACGCTATGCATTGCAATACAGTTCCGACGCGCCTGACGCCGGCGAAAGCCTGATTGCATCGGACGGAGGAACCTACACCGTGCCAACTCAATCGTTGGCGCTGGGCGCACCGGGCACCAATGGGACGATCACATCCAAGGGGGCGGCGGCCGGCCCGACGCATGAGGCTGCCGCCCTGCGTGCTGTTCTTGAGTGCCTGGAACACGCACTTGATCCGCTGGGCTACACCTTCGCTTTGCCCGGTTCGTCCTTGCCTCAAGACCTGACTAAATGGCTTAACACCTACCTGCGTGAGCTGCACATCCATCTGGCAGAGGTCCCGGGCATTGGTATGTTGTTTCGCGCGGTCTGCGCTGATCCGGATGGCGGGCGGCCCACCTATGGAACCGCATTCGCCGCCGATTTGGAAAGCGGTATTTGGCGTGCCACGTCTGAGGCCGTTGTGTCGTGGCGCAACATGGTCACTCTGGACCACACGGGCGTCACGCAACAGGGGATGGATGCTGAACAAAAACGGCTGTTTCAACTGTACCGCGGCGCGCGCGCAGATCGGCCCGTTGCCCCACAAGCGAAATTTGATCCAAACGAGTGGGCGACGCCGGACCCTACTTTGGGCGAAGCTCTGACTGCGGCGGCGAAGGCTTTGGGGCGCCCCGTTGCTGTGTTTGATTTGACCGCGCCAGAGGTTCCATTGCCGGTGGTCAAAGCTGTACCGGTCTAGGCACATTCTAGTTGTTGTCCTGCTTTAAGGCTTTCTCGTTTCTACGAGGCGCGTTTTCGCACTGGTCCGCGAATTCTGAGATTTGCCTGCATCGCTGGGTTCCAGGCAATCCACAAACAATCCCATCCGGTTCAGCGGCAGGTATCTCGGACAGTTCTACTTTGGTGATCGGGCGCGACGTAGCAGCGGTTTTCACCAGCGGCCCGACCTCGATCAAGCTTGCAAGACTGTATCCTGAAACCGGGTGCGTCGTAACGCCAGCACCCAAACAAACCTCGTCCAGAAACCTTGGGTCGTCGTCGGATGGTCCAAATTCCAGACGCATTGGCATCCCCTCGACCCCACGCGAAAACCGAACCCATTCGTTGGGGACATTTTTTTCATCATGCAAAAGATCGGATGACTGGAAGGATCGGATGTACATTCCCAGTGGATCGGCAAAAGCCATCGCCCGGCCTTTTGGGGGCACTGATCCTTCGACCAAAGCCAAATCATATGCGCCTTTTGCTACGTTTGACAGTGCGCTGCGACAGAACAGATCCTGCCTGTTTGCGTGGGTAAATATCTCGTCAAGTCTTGCCCGACGACTTTGACCCTCTTGCAATACCAGATACGGGAAAGACCCAAAATGCATCACTGAGGTCAGATCGCTCAAACTGTTCCTGCCCGAGGACATAAACAAAACACTTTCAACATTAATTGGATGCTCAGGCGGCTGAGCGCGCCCGGCACCAACCAACCGTTGATGAAAACAGGCCATACGTGCAGATATGTCCAGCGCCTTCCAATCTTCGCCCGTTACGCCAAACAGCTCTTGCGCGCTATAGGCGCACCGCGTGATCGAAGCGACGACATGCAGGAAATGCTCCAGATCATGCACCGCCATTGTCATCCACCACTCCATCAGCTCGGTGGTCGCAACAAAACGTTTCGGGCGCATTCTGCCGGTGAGATCAGGGCGCATCACCAGTGCGTATTCGAGGTATTCATTGTGCAACTCGACCCGACTGGACCAACCCAAATCCGATACGCGTTCTGCCAATTCGGCGCCCAAACAATCCAATGGCTCGCGCGGGCTGCCCGACCACTTGAACTCATCAGAAGTCTGTGTGTCTTCGATATCGCGCGGGTCCAACACCAAAAACGGGCTAACGTCATGATCATTAAACAGGGTCTGGACCCGCGCATTCCAGGCCGCCAGGGCAGCTTCATTTACACCCTGATCAGCTAGGCCTGGAGATTGAAAGACAGGCATCTCGATATTCCGTTTGATTTCAGAAAGGCACGACCGCAGGTTCGCGGACGTGGCCCAAACGCGCCCAGGAGCCCTCGGCGCGGAAATGGCGCGGGGTAAATTCACGACACCCATCCGAACCTACTTGAGAACGTGATGACCTCTGGCATTGATCACCACCCTGCCTGCTCGGGCAGATGGCGAGTCCACCACAATTCGGGCGTGCTATTCTGGACATGGATTTCGCTGTCGTGTTCGTCACTACCTATGATGCTGAGCCGATCACCATCAAAAGTCTCAATCGAGACTTTTGAATTTTCGCTTTGCATGGCCAAGTGCTCTGCCAGCATACCGACTGCAATCCGTTCACCCATGCGAACGCTTTCGAAATAGTCGCTGTAGTAATGCGCACCCGCCATACTGCGCCCGATCGCAATATTGGCGGCCAGCTTATTCAGCTCACCATTCAGCGTAAGGTTATCTAAGGCGTCTTCCGGCCGCTTTGTCGGCACAAGCGACTTGCCGCCAGATTCGGGCACATAGACAGCATATGCACCAGCATCGGCCAACGTCAGACGGGTTCCATCCGAGCTATGCGTTCGGAAAAAGGCCTTGAGCACCGTTACGCAAGCCCCGGCAACTGTTGCGTGGGCTGCACCATAAGACGGATGCATGGGCGATCCCTCGGGATAAGCCATGGGCAACAGAAGATTGCGATCGTTCGAAGGAAGTCCGTTTTGCGAATTCACGTTGTGTGAAAAACGCGGTTCAGACGGCGCTTTGGCTATAGCGTTCATCAAGTTGAACCCCTGACTCGCTGCACTCTCAAGCTTGCTCAGATGTGCATTAGCCAGCGGCTGGGATCGTCCGAGGACCGCACCATGACCATTCGCCACAAGACTTGCGATGCTGCCAAGCTTTTCCGGGCGCGCCCTGTTGTGCACCTGGAATGTCTGGTTTTTGACGGCCCGCAGGGCCCGGGTCGCTGTCTCGGCTAGCAGTGTCAGGGTACGCGGCCCCGCCCAGGTCACGGCATCACGACGACAATCAGTTCCCGAGGCAGACAAACCCTCATCTACGGTTGCACCCCAGCTGAGCAAAAGCAGACATGCGTTCAGGTAGGCCTGGCAGGTGGTCTCGGAATGAACATAGCACGCGAGGTCCCGGGGCGTTTCGATGAGCTTTAGACCCTCGGCATCAATAGCTTGCTCGGCTGTTGTGTCGGCACCGTTCTGCACATCCAACCATTCCGCCCAGTCGCGCATGTAATCCACGCCGGCCGTTTGTGGATCGATCCGCTGATCGATCCGAAGCGCACCAAACGGAGACAGACCGTTTCGTGGCAGAACTGGCGACATATCGGGCTGATCAGATAGCTGCTGTGCGGATGTCACTTTACAGTCAGCCAACCGCTCCTGACCTTGCAGCAAAAACTGTGAGACGTACGGCCCTTGGGCACAACCCTGGCTCGATCCACGGAACAGACTTTGCGTCGTCAGAGCGCCACCATCCCGAACACGCCGTGCCTCAGACACTTTGCTGAGACGCTCACCGTCGGCATCCTTTGGGCTGGCGTCACTCTGGAACCAAGCCATTTGCCCAAGCGCCGACACCACTTTATCCGCACCCTGAGCGCCTTCGCGGATCGCCTCAAAAGGCACGTCCCGCAGATACGCCATCGCATAAAGCTCGGCCATTTCAGCGGCCAGTTCATCCGAGCCGAGACGAGGCGCCGGCGCGATACCCAATGCACCAGCGTCAGGCCCTGTGAAACCAAACGGATGGCCCGAAATCGGGCTTTCCCACGCGCGCCACCGGAAGTCAGCGCACCCTGTGGTCGGCTGGGTGCGAAAAGGCCCGGAATAAGCTGGCATGTCAAATAGAGCCACCCGGTTTCCAGCATTGTCCGTATAGGTCGGATCAGCGACTTCCTCGAGAAACTCGGAATAGGCCTGCGCATCAACGATACCGTACGCATCATGGGGCAAGCCCTTCGAGAAACTCGTGGGCCAGGAGCCTGCAAATGTATCAGCCTCGCCATTATGCGCGGCCACGGCCGCCGAGGCATTGTTCAGCAAAGGCGCCACGCGGCGCTGACTGCTATTTGCCGCGGGGTTGAATTCGTCCGGCTTAGGCCATGGCTGAGTAGGGGCGGTGGGTCGCGGCATGATGTCCTCCTGATCGACGTCGAACAGGTGCCATCGTTGCGTTACCAGAGCGTGACTGCGGGTCGTAATGGCATCTAACATATTAATTTTGTTAAATTTAATTTAACCTTTAGATCAACGGCTGAGTTTTAGGTCACAGAATCAGCTATGCACGTTCAGGCATGGCGGCGATTCGATCAGTCAGCCGTCAAAAAGTCGCCACAAGTAGTTGAAAAGATGTCCATGAAAAGAGCTGCACAGTAGGCTTCAGACAATCACTGAGTGAACCAAACTGAGGTTGTTGCGTGCAAAACGAGAGTGGACTATCGATACGACGATGAAGTTTCTTTGGGTCCCGATTGTCTCCTGTTTCGTGTGCGTCTTGTCACCTGCCAACGCACAGGAAGCTGCGCTTTCGGGGGTCGATATCAGTGAATCTGGGCAAGAGTACTTAAAGGCCGTCCGTTACCGCGGAATTGACACGGAGGTCGTCTATTTCGATCCCGCGCGCCCTGCCCCACCACTGGACACACGGTTTACGCCGGAAACCGAACGACGCCAGTCAGTGACATTGGACAACCGTTGGGTGGTGGGTGGTGTTTCGGCAATCGTTCTGATTTTTCTGGTTCTGTTTGTCTATTTCGGCGCCGGTGGAACCTCTGTGGCTTTCGGGTCGTCCTCGGAAAACGCGCAGCGCAAAGGCGGGCGCAAGCCCACCGGCGAACAGCTGGGTAGTGAGGAAACACCTGATTTGGAGGCGATCCTGCGCATAGAAAACCGCGATCAGGCAGTTGCCGGGCTGGCGCAGCTTGCGCTTGGTAAATGTCTGACCGCCAATGAGGTGTTGTTCAAACGCAGCTGGACGCATCGTGAGGCGCTGCGCAGCCTGCCACAAAACCTTTGGTACATTGCAGACCTGCGCGCGCTTGTTCTTGAGAGCGAACGGGTGAATTTCGGCCACCGTTCGATCAGCGAAGTCGATTTCCGCAGCCTGCTGGATCGCATTCGACCGATCCTGCGCGAGGTCCGCGCGTGACAGAAGCAACCGGATTTGAACCCACAGGCCGGGTCAGAATGGATTGGATTATCGTCGGCGTGGTGGTCGCGCTCTGCGTTGGCATCTTCCTGTATTTCACGGCGGGGCGGCAATACGCATTGCGCGAATCGGCAAGCGGGTTCGACGGGTTGGAATACTGGCTCAAGGATCAAAACCACGCGGCACAGAGCTTTGCCGGAGGGTGGCCACTGAATCGCAATACGGTCGGGTTGTTGATCCAGCCGGTGTATGATGCCCATCCAGACACGGAACGCAGCGCAGCCAAGACCAAAGATGAGCTGTTGCTGCAATCGGATGAGTTCGACCAACAGGTCGATGTCATCCGTGAAAAGGCATTGTCTGTTCCCAGCCTTGTGATCCTGCCGAAATGGCGCAGCGGAATGCGGCTGACCGGACTTGCGCACCCCTTTCTGATCGTGCGCGGCGCAAATACCCAAGAAGTGCTTCATCAAATCGTCGGGTCCGAGGTCGGACCGCTGTCCTTTGCCCGAACTCCGTTTTCAGAGTTTTCGCTCGCTTCAGATCGGAGCCTCGTCGCGCGTATCTATGCCGCTCAGACGTTCGAGGGGCGTGGCTGCGAACCTGTGTTAGGCCGTGAGGGAGCTATGCTGCTTGGGGCGTGCCCTCTGTCGGGCACCGGAGAAAAAGTACACGTTCTGTCCGACCCCGATCTATTGAACAATCACGGACTGGTTCTGGGGGACAACGCCAGGATCGCTGCGCAGCTTTTGCCTGAGATCGCAGGTGAGCATCGGATCATCATCGACTACAGCGACGAGAACTGGCTGACGGAACCCGAGCAGGTGATCGAGCGTGAGCGCACCTGGGAGGACTTGAAACGCCTGTTTGAGCCCCCTTTTGTGGTTCTGTGGGTTGGCGCAGGTCTTCTTCTGGCGCTGGCAATTTGGCGCGGCGGCATTCGCAGTGGGCCAATTGCCGATCCCCAATCCGGGTTGGGCACGGGAAAGCGAACGGCCAACAGGGTGCGTGCACGGCTGATGCGGTTGACCGATCAGGACGGCGCCTTGCTGTCCGATTTTGTTGACACCAGACTACGCGCCCGGGCAGCGAAGGTGTTTGGTACAACGCACGACAAAAGGGGTTCACCGGAACAGGCCTATCTAAAACTCGTTCACGCCAGACGGCCTGAACTGGCCTCTCGTCTGGATGACCTGATCCAGGCAATCCGGGCACTGCCGCCACATATCAGTGCCGATGACGCCATAGAATATGTAGACCAATTTGAATTGATACTGGAGCAACTTGCCGATGACGCTTGATGAATTGTTTGCCCATGCCGAGGCCCTGAGGGCGGAGATCGGCAAAGTTGTCAAAGGCCAGCAAGAGGCGGTTGACCTGCTGCTGACGGCACTTTTCGCCCGTGGACACGTCCTGCTCGAAGGTCCGCCGGGCACCGCCAAAACCCTGCTCGCCCGCAGCTTTGCTAGCGCGCTGAACCTCGAATTCGGGCGCATCCAGTTCACGCCGGATCTGATGCCCGGGGATGTTCTGGGCACATCTATCTACAACTTTCAGACCAGCGAATTTGTACTGACCAAAGGTCCTGTCTTCAGCCAGATCCTTCTGGCGGATGAAATCAACCGGGCGCCGCCAAAGACGCAGGCAGCCCTGCTGCAAGCGATGAACGAACGTATGGTGACAATCGACGGAACCGATCACTCGCTGGGCGCCGAATTCATCGTCGTTGCCACCCAAAACCCGATCGAGCAGCAAGGCACTTACCCACTGCCCGAGGCCCAGCTTGACCGGTTTCTGTTCAAGGTGAACCTGACCTTCCCACCGGAAGACGTCGAATTGTCGATCCTGCGCCAGCACGCGGCCGAGCCGTTGGATTTCCTAAGCGCGACCCAAACCGTGAACCCCCTGCTGGACGGGGAAATGATGGCAGGGGCACGAAAGCTGATTGATGGTATCGTCTTGGATGACGATATTCTGGCCTATATCCTGCGCTTAGTACGGGCGACCCGGGAAAGCGCGGATATTGCCTTTGGCGCCTCTACACGTGCTGCGGATGCCATTGCGGGTGCAGCGCGCGCCGCAGCCGCCCTCAACGGGCGCGATTTCGCAATCCCGGATGACGTCAAGAACCTGATCATCCATGCCCTGCAGCATCGTATTGTACTTAGCCCCTCGGCCGAAATCGAGGGGCGCGGGGCGCGTCAGGTGCTGGAAAACATCCTCAACCAGATCGAGGCGCCCCGCTGATCCGCCCCTCACGCATATTGCTGATTGCGGCCTGTGTGGCGCTTGGCCTTAGCCTGCTTGCGGTCGTAATGGGGGATGCAACGCGCACCATTGCAGGATTGCCGTGGGTCGTTCTTTGCTTGCTGGCGATTTGCGATCTTTTGTTGTCCTGGCCGCGCCGCCGGTCGGTCACCGTTGAGCCTTTGGGGGATGTCTTTGTCGGGGAAGACAGTCAGATCGAGATAAACATAACCCCCATGGCCGCCGGTATGCGCGGGCAACTGGGCTGGCCCGAAGGGTTGCAAGGCCCAGAGAATATCGATCTGTCCGTTCAGCGCTCGCAAATCCGCTTTCGCGCGATACGGCGTGGGACATGGAGGCTTTCCAATCTGTGGCTGACATGGGCGTCGCGGCTTAGGTTGTTCGAATTTGTTCCAAAAATCGCCTTTGGTCTTGAAGTCACGGTCGTTCCCAACATTCGCCAAATCCAATCGGGCGGGATTTCCACGACGGTTCAGTCCAGATTGTTCGGCGTAAAGGAAAACCGCGCCATCGGTGAGGGTACAGAGTTTCACCAGTTGCGCGATTTTGTTCCCGGCATGGATGCCGGTTCGATCGATTGGAAGCGATCCGCCCGGCATCGCTCGCTGGTCGCAAAAGAGGTTCGGGCCGAGCGCAATCACCACGTGATCATCGCGCTGGACAACGGATATCAGATGCGTGAGGAAATCGCGGGGCTGCCCAAGATTGACCATGCCATCACCGCCGCCCTGGCAACCGCATGGGCCGCGACCATCGGCGGAGATCTGGTTGGCCTTTATGCCTACGATGCCAAGCCCCGTCTGTTTCTTCCTCCCGAACCCGGACGCACAGCCTTTACCCGCCTGCGCAGTCGAACCGCCGAACTGAGCTATGAAAGCGTCGAGACCAATCACACCCTGGCCCTGACCGAATTGAACGGACGCACCCCCAAACGCAGCCTGATCATCGTATTTTCTGATTTCGTCGACACCACATCGGCCGAGCTGATGGTGGAAAATGTCCGCGTTCTGGCAAAACGGCACCTGATCGTTTTCGTCACACTGCGCGACCCCATCCTTGAAACGCAGGTTAACGCAGCACCTCAGGACATGAATGACGTGGCTGAAACCGTGTCCACCGGGCAGCTGCTGCAGGAACGCCGACTTGTGCTGGAACGGCTACACCAGATCGGGGTCACCGTTATTGACGCGGAACCGGATAATGTCTCCGCCCGGCTGATTTCAACCTATCTGGAAATCAAAGCGCGAGAAATGATCTGATGTCCGACACCGATCTGATCCGCTCTGCCCGGTTTCGTCAGGAACGTGAAGACGACTGGCGAAAGCTGTCGGATCTGGTTGACAAGGCCGAAAGTCAGGGCCTGCATCGCATGAGCTTTCAGGAAGCACGCGATCTTGCGGATCTGTACCGACAGGCGACCACCTCGCTCTCGATCGCGCGTGAGATTTCGCTGGACCGGGGATTGCTCGAATATCTCGAGGCGCTGACCAGCCGCGCCTATCTGAGTGTCTATGCCCCGCAGCAGCGACTTGGCGGGATCATCCGAAAGTTTCTGACGGCGGGCGGACCGCAGGCGATGCGCGCATCCTGGCGCGTTGTCGCGTTGGGCTTTCTTTGCATGGGAGCCGGTGCAATCGCCGGGTATTTTTTCTACTTTGACAACCCCGAATGGTTCTACGTTTTCATGCCGACTGAACTGTCCGGCGGGCGCGGTCCGGATGCAAGCACCGAATACTTACGGGCACAAATCTACGGTGAAGACTCAAGCACAGGTCTTGGCGCCTTTGCCACCTATTTGTTTTCGCATAACACGCGCATTGCGATCTTTGTATTTGGCCTGGGCGCATTCTTATGCGCGCCGACGATATTGCTGACCTTTTACAACGGTCTGATCTTGGGGGTGTTTTACGCTCTGCACATTGATCGCGGGTTGGGCTGGGATATGTTTGGCTGGCTCTCCATACACGGCGTAACCGAGCTGTCAGCGATTTGCATCGCCAGCGCCGGAGGTTTGCAGCTTGGGCTTGCTGTGCTCTTTCCCAGACAACAGACACGTCGCGCCGCGCTGCGTGCGGCGGGCCACACTGCGGTCAAGCTGGCATTGATCGCCGCGCTGATGCTGGTGGTCGCGGCCCTGCTGGAAGGGTTCGGGCGCCAGCTTGTGCAGGATCGCTCGACGCGCATTGCAATCGGCTGGGGCGTCGGTGGGCTGTGGTTGCTTTGGTTTGTTTTGGGCGGGAGAAAGCGATCATGAGCCAGGCAGCCCTGGATCGTCTTTTACCACCTGAAGGTGTGCCCCTGTATTTCCGGGTCGGCGGCATCGGCGTTCGGCTTGCAGCCCAGTTCACGGATTTGCTGATCACAGGCGCAGGCGCCGTCGCCATCTTTCTTCTGGTTTTGGTATTGAATCTTGCTACGCCAACAACAGCGATCGCCGTTGCAAGCATGTTGTTTTTCTTCATCCGCATCCCCTACTACGCGGCGTCTGAATTGCTTTGGAATGGCCAGACAGTGGGAAAGCGGCTGATGAAGATCAAAGTCGTTTCTGCCGATGGCCAAGCCCTGACCACTCAGTCTTTGGTCGTGCGCAATCTGATGAAAGAGGCCGAGATCTTTCTGCCCGGCACCTTAGTGCTGACCCTGAGTACCGAAGCCCTTGTGCCTTCGATCCTGTCTCTGATCTGGGTGATGGGTGTTCTGGCCGTGCCGTTACTCAACCGGCGCCGGCAGCGTCTGGGCGACATTATTGCGGGAACCTATGTGATTCACCTGCCGAAACCGTTTCTGCTGCCGGACATGTCCAAGACCATGCGCCCGCCATCAGCTGCACAACCTTCGTTTCAATTCCTCACGCATCAGTTGGAGCATTACGGCGCGTTCGAGCTGCAAACTTTGGAAGGAGTCCTGCGCAGTTCAAATCGCGCCAAGGGACCAGACGCCTACAAGCGCCACAAAGAAACGTTGGCCGCAATCGTCGTGCAGGTGCGACGCAAGATCGACTACGCCGAGCCGGTCCGCCCCGAGGATCAACAAGCCTTTCTCGAAGCTTTCTACAAGGCCCAGCGCGCGTTCCTGGAACAACGCCAACTGTTCGGAGACAAACGTCAAGATAAACATCACGCTGCATCGCCTGATCAGGAATAAGATGCCATGTTGCAATTTTACCTAAGGAAGAAGTCGGCCGTACTTTTTCTGCTTGCAGGTGATACCTCCAAGGCGGCTTTATCGGTCTCAGAAAAGCAATTGTTAGTTTAGGGTGTTAAAATGACAGATACTGTTAACCCCGGAACGCATGTTCCATTTGGCGTCGGCACTGTTGTCAGCGATACGTTTTCGATCTTCTTCAAAAAAATCCATATCGTCATTTTGTTGGGATTCATCCCGGCACTTATCGATGTCATACTGAATACCTATTCGCTGGATACGTCATTCGAGACCGTACCAGGCAGCAGTTTTGACTGGGGCGGATTCGCAGTGACAATGATCGCGGTCGGATTGATCTCGTTGGTCGCTGCCGCCGTGACGACGGCAATGGTCATCCAGTTGGCTTACGACACGAAGCTGGCACGATCGGCGCGCATCGGACAGTACTTTTCGGCCGCGCTCAGCAACTTGCCTGCAATCGCCATCCTTTCGATCGTCACGGCTTTCATTATTTTGGGGGGAACGCTCTTTGTTATCATTCCCGGGCTTTGGTTGTACGCTGTTTTTTCGGTTGTCGTCCCCGCTATTGTGATTGAGGGCGCCGGATTTGGCGCATTGCGGCGCAGCGCAAGTCTGACCAAAGACTACAGGTGGCCTATTGCCGGAACACTGGTTCTCGTTTTCCTGTGCGTCATGCTGGTGTCTTTTGTTCTTGGATTTCTGCTTGCATTGGTGGGCGGAAATCCCGTTCAGGGTGCCTTGTCACCAACGCCTGGTCCTTGGTTGTTCTTCGAAGCCGCGCTCAACGCGATTGCTTATGGTTGGACGAGTGTCGCGATTGCGCTGATCTTTGCTCGCCTAAAAGAGATCAAAGAAGGCGTCAGCGTTTCCGATCTTGCGGACGTTTTTAAGTAGCTTCTTTTGAAATACAGACCAACGGCAGGTGATCCTGCCGTGGGTTTTCGTATATTTGCGCTTACCAAATCAAAACCAAACTTGACCTTTTAGCCCTTTGGGTTGGAAGGTGACGTGTTTTCATAATCGTAGCCGGACAGGCTACCTGACATTCAACGGCCGTGGGAGAGATGATATGACATTGGAATTGGTTGAGCTGTGTAGCGGTTTAGGGTTCCCCGAAGGCCCGGTGGCCATGAACGACGGATCGGTTTTGTTCGTGGACATCAAAGAAGAAACGCTCGCTCGCCTGGGAACAGACGGGAAGGTCAGCGTCGTTGCCGAAATTCCGGGCGGCCCAAATGGCGTCGCCATCGGACCGGATGGCGCCGCCTATGTTTGCAACAATGGTGGCGTTTACAGCTTTGTACCTTTTGGCCCCGATCAGATCACCGTCCCAGCGCCGATACGCCCGAACTATAAGGGCGGTTCTGTGCATAGGGTTGATCTTGGCACAGGAGAGGTCAAGCAACTGTTCGACTCGTATGAAGGCAAGCGCCTGATCGCTCCGGATGATATTGTTTTCGACAGCGCCGGTGGGTTCTGGTTCACCGATACAGGGATCGAGGATGAGGAATCGACGCGATATGGCGGGCTGTACTACGCAACAATCGACGGAAAGACCCTGATCAAAGCGGCAACGATACCAATGCCGAACGGTGTCGGGCTGTCACCTGATGGCAAGACTGTCTATGTCTCAGACACTGTCTACGGCAGGCTCTGGGCCATGAAGATCACTGGTCCCGGTCAGGTAGAGCCGGGTCCGATCCACGGCATGCCCGGAAATGTGGTGCAAACACTGCCCGGATATCAGTGGCTGGACAGTCTCAAGGTCGAAGAATGCGGTCGCGTCTGCGTCGGAACGATCTTCAACGGCGGTATCACAGTCTTTAGCCCAGATGGCACAACCGAACATGTAGCGATCCCGGATCTGTTCACGACAAACTTGTGTTTCGGCGGCGATGATATGCGCGACCTGTGGATCACCGCCTCGAGCACGGGAAAGATCTACAAAACCAGATGGCCACGCCCCGGTTTGAAACTTGAGTATACAGCCTGACCCGTTTTCGGCCGCGCATTTTGGGTGTGGCACCAAAATGCGTGACAAAATAGATGGCATTTGACTTAACCTTTGCGTCAATATGACAGCTAGCGCTAGCGAGGAACGGCGCAGTGTTGTAAACCATTGGCCGATATGGGGGACATTTCGGGGATATCAGCTAAGGCAACTGGAGACTTGGGGCAAAAGCGCCAGGTCTCTGTGCTGTTTGCCGATATGGTCGGGTACACGGCAATCATAGCTGAACTGGGCGAAGAGCAGTCTCTGGAATTTGTTCGTCTCACCTACGAGAAACTTGTCGGCGCGGTTGAAGAACATGGCGGCACGGTCCGTGACTTCGCCGGAGACAGCATCATGGCGCTGTTCGGTATTCCTGATGCATTGGAAGACCCCGCTTTACGTGCCTGCCGTGCGGCAGTGTCGATCAACGCCTCATTTGCAGCCGCCGCTGATGATATCGAGGCCCGCTTTGGCGTCCGACCCGTCATGCGCGTGGGCATCAGTTCAGGCAATGTGCTTATGGCTGCGGTCCAAGGAGATGGCAGCCCGGCCACGGCCGTCGGTAGCACAGTCAATCTTGCCTCCAGGATCGAAAACCTTGCGACTCCGGGCCATCCCCTGATTTGCGACACAACGCGCAGTTTGGTCGAATGGGTGACAGATCTGAGTTTTTTTGGCGAGCATCAGGTCAAGGGCCTGACCAAGCCCCAAAAGCTCTGGCAGCTGCAATCCATCCATCAGGATGCGACACGGTTTGACGCATCTGTCGCGAAAGGTCTGAGCGGTTATGTGGGGCGAGAGCCCGAGCTAAATGGCATGTCTCATGCGCTGGCCCGGGCACGCCGCGCCCTTTCTGTCATAGATCTGGTCGCGGAACCCGGGTTGGGGAAAACGCGCCTTGTTTTTGAGTTTCTGCAGCAACTACGACGCGAAGACGCGCTGATCTTGACCGGATATTGTTTTGCCGATGGTCAGCAAACTCCGTATCTTCCCATCCTCGAAATCCTTCGAAACACATTTAAGATCCGGGATCGCGACGACCCCATCAGAGTTGCGCAAAAGGTTGAATCCGGCCTGAAAACCTGGGGCGTTTACTCTCACGAGAACCAGGCCTTGGTGCTCAATCTCTTTGGGCTTACTCCGCCGCCAGGGGTGCTGGATGGGCTTGACGGCGTTCTAATCGGCTTGCGCACGCGAGAACTGCTGCCGGTTCTGCTCAAGGCCAGATGTGCCAAGCAAAAAGTCATCCTGCTGTTCGAAGACAGTCACTGGATCGACAGCGCATCAGAAGAGGTGCTGCGCAATCTGATCGAAGTTGAGACGCTGTCAAACCTGCTCATCATTCAGACCCGACGCCCCGAGTACACGCCAGATTGGGTGGGCTGGCCCGGTGTCACAACCGTCGAATTGAAGCCGCTGGGCGTTGAGGACTTTGCCCAGCTAGCGCGGGCGCGGCTGGGTGTCGACACGTTGCCGGACGGTTTGGCCCTGCAGCTGACCGAACGCGCTGGGGGAAACCCCTTATTTGGCGAGGAAATCCTGAGTTTCTTGCTGGATCAGGGCGCATTGCAGGTTAAAAACAACGAGGCTGTTCTAGACACACAATTGATGGAAACCGGTCTGCCAGACAGTATGCGCAGCCTGCTGACCGCCAGAATGGAACGCCTGCAACCAGAAGACCATGACCTGTTGCAAGCTGCCGCCGTTATCGGGCGCAGATTTGATCCCGGATTGTTGTCTCAACTGGTCGAGAACACCGAGGAAACCGGGACAACCCTGCAGCGGTTACAGTCCGAGGATGTGATTTACCGCGAGGCGAATTCATCAGACTACGTTTTCAAACATGTTTTGTTGCGGGATTCCGTGTATCAAAGCCTTGTGTCTTCACGCCGGTCCGAATTGCATCTGGCGATCGCCGATGCGCTGGCATCGCGCAACGCAAATCGTCTTCACGAAACAGCGGAAACTCTGGCCTATCACTACGGGCAAACAGATCGAACGGATCAGGCGTTTCGATACAGCGCCATGGCCGGTGACAAGAGCTTGGGTGTCTATTCGCTGGACGAAGCGAACAGGTACTTTGTGTCAGCGCTCAACTTGTTCCAAAATGACCCAAGCTGCGCGTCGAAAGAACAGTTTACCGAGTTTCTCGCCAGTTTCGCGCTGTGCGCGAATATTTCCCTGCGCGTGAAATCAATCATCGATCTCGCCGAAACAGTTCGACCGATCCTTGCGCAAGTCGGAGATACACCGCATCACGCGTTGTTCCTGCACCACTACGTGTCCTGCCTAGTCTGCAACGGCAAATACCGCGAGGCGCACTTTATCCAGCAGGAACTGACGGGCATGGCCGAACGTCTGGGCGATCCGGCTTCCCGAGCATATGCGATGGTGAACGAGCTGTCGGTTTCGATCTATTTCTCACCCATTGAAAACGAGCTTTTTGATGCCAAAAAACGCATCATTGAACGCGAGCTTCAAAGAATAGACGACGCCTATATTCAGAACTTCTTCCTTGCGACCGTTGGCTGGAACGAGCTGACCCGCGGACGTGTTGCACGTGCGCATGCGACCTCGGACCGGATGATCGAGCTGGGCAAAGCCAAGAACGATCCGCGATCCTTGGGTTACGGGACCGCAATGAAAGCCTTGATTGCCATGGTCACGGATGACTATGAACTGGCACTGGCCATGGCAGAGGAGGCACGCGCGGCGTCGCAGGTCGAATTCGAACTGGCAATTGCCGAAGCTGCAAGAATTGGCGCCATGGTGCCACTTGAGAAACCGGACGCAATTGAAGCTGTGCAACGCCACATTCGCAGTTGCGATGCAAAAGGTTGGAGCCTGTTCACTGTGGGCCCCGCAACGATGTTGGGTGTTGCGTATGCCCTGAATGGTCAAGTCGCTGACGGCCTGCGTCAGATTGAAAACGCCATCCAGAAACGCACTGATGAAGGGACTAAGGTTGCTGCCGATTGGGCTCGTCTTTTCCTGTGTGAGATGTACTTAGCAATTCTTACAGGTGAAGGCGGCGGCTCACCTGGCGTTCTCCTTAGGAACTTCAGATCCATCATGCGTGTCATGTTGTTCGGCAAAAAAGAACTGATCGCTATGATTGATGAGGTACGGCGCAATCCGCAATTTGACGACCAGGGGCATTATGTTGCCCGCTGCGATATGATTATGGGATTGCTCTACAAGGCAAACAAAAAGAGATTGCCGGCCATCGAACACCTGACCAAAGCCCGCGTCGTCGTGGAAACAGCGGGTCAGACACCGATGCTGACCCGGATCGACAAGGCGCTGGCCGAACTAAAGTGACGTTTTGGCTCAGTCCGTCAGTTCCGACAAATATTTGATCGCAGCTATGCTCGGCAGGAAGGTGTAGGCTCCTCCGCGCGCGTAGATTAGACGCGGGAACCCGTAGATGCGGATCGTATCCCCGTCGGGTAAAGTCATATCGAACCAGCTGGTTTCAGGTGTATTTGCCCCCAATAAAGGATCATTCGCGCCGGTGATATTCGGATCCTGAAGGCCCAAATTGATCCAGTCACACATCACTGCTTCGAACTGCGCCGCGATATTGGCCCCGATGAAACTACCCAGCAGACCGCGTTCTGCATTGTCAGGGTTTTTGGGGTCGAAATCGGGCCCGTAAGACATACCACGTCGGATCAACCGACGCGTATAATTTGCAATACGTTGCACGATTGGACCGCCACGTGGATTGGCACGGCGCAGATGTGCCCCGGCCGGACAACGTGACGCGTGCGTATAGTCAAAATTGGTCGGCGAGACTTCGGTTTCGGGGAATTGTGCATCCGGCGACAGCTCGTACGGAACACCGTTGCGCCATCGCCCGCACATCTGTGCGGCGACCACTTCGCGCAAGGCACCAAACATGTCTAGGCCTTCCCCAATGCGGCCCAGATTGTCCGGGTCCGCCAGCAGATGTTTCTTGGGATGGTCCATTAGGGTTGTGGCCGCCTGATCCAGATAGTTTTCGAAGGCCACCACATCCTGTTCCAGCACCCGAAACGCGTTGAATGAGCCGTTAAAGCCCAGCTCGTGCGGTGTAGGCACACGGTACAAAACGCCTTCCTGCCGGGTTGGATACCCCAACAGCGCTGTACCCAGAGGGTCCATGGGCTCATCCACATCAGCCATTTCCGGATCAATGACGCGCTTGAACCGAGGCTGTGAAATTCCGTCGACATACCCAAAGAAAACCCGGCCTTCGGGAAGGTTTCGACCGTTACGTACACCAAGGACGGTAAAGGCTTTCGCCACCTCTGCTTCGACTTGATCAAGATGCTCGGAAACGTCCGAGTGAATGGATGCAATCAGATGCACGCGGTCTGGTTGGTCAAAAGGCGCGGGCCAATTCTCGGGGGCGCTGTCGCCGAAATCTCCGATCTTGATCGCACGCTTGGTCATGCCATGCTTGAATTCGGTCGGGAACGTGTTCAGGTGCCGGGAAGATGTTCCCAGAGCGCGCAGGCCTTCATACGTGATGCCAATGTTGAAACAGTAAGGCGGCCTTACCTCCCAAGTTACATCACGTGTGATCTTGGGTGAGTCTGCGGTATCATCATCAACAGCCGCCGCCAGAAAACGGCGCGCCGCGCCTTTGTCTTTCACTTCAAGGATCAGATGGCGCACCAGATTACGACGATAACCGCGCAGGATGTTGCCCTGAATATCAGAGAGTTTAAAATGCGTATTCACCAGCCCTGTCCAAATTTCTGGCGCACTTGCGCGGCCGAGACCCCGGGATAAGCGCGATAGCCGCCGCCCAACGAAAGGTTACGATTTGCATGCAACTGCAAAACGAACTCGCGCGGCAATGACGCCAACATATGCGGTGGTTCGTTCGGCGTTTGACCTTTGGCCGCATCCTGCAGACCAAACAAATCGGTCGGAAAATCAGGCGCCTGAAAGAGGTCGTGTTCCTGCACCCAGTCAATGAACTCCTCGACATTGTGTTCGGTGGGGATCAGATGCTCAGCACCATCCACCAGCGAGATTACATCGTTGAACACGCTTCCAATCGTGGTGATGAAATCCCGGATGTAATTGCTGAAATCGCCGTCATAAACGGATATCATGCAGATATTGTTGTCGATTAGAAGAAACCGCGCAAAGTGGACGGTGCCAACATTGTCCAGCCCGGCAAAAATCTCATCAACGTTCTCGGCAATGGCCAGAGTCGCATGGGCACGCCCGGCAGGCGACGGGTCTTTTAGCGGCATTATCAGGTTCATCATGCGCTGTACGTTCTGGCTTGGCTGCGGAGAGGGTCTTGGACCGCCTGGTAGTTTCGGCTTGGGATCCCGCCAGGCCCAATAGGGCACAACCACGTAGCGCGACAGGAACTTGAACCATCCCCGTTCCGGCAAGCTGTTGACGTAGCGATTGAACCAAGTGTTCTGGCGTGTCATCGGTTTACCTCTGCGAGAATGGGCAAGGTGTTCCGCTGCGCCAGGCGCTGGAGACCTTGTAGGCGTCAACGCGCACTTTCAACACTGGATCGTCCGACATCTCGATCCCGTCGGTCAGCAATCCCGGATTAAAACTGAGCTTTTCCGAGTGTTCGATCTGATCCTCTGGCACTGCGTTCAGCGTCAATGTTCCCATCATGATCCGTTTGCGATGTGGTGGCCATGGCCGGGCGGAATTGTTGAAATCGTCACCCACCTCCCCGATGGTCATCATCAGCGAAAAGCGCGCAGTTTCCGCGCTCAGCCGGTCTTTGAGTTCTTGCTGAAGGAAGTCATCCACTGGTGGCAAATTGGGGTTTGTCTCGAGAACACCCGCTATCGGCTGCCAGGCAAACCGCACCCAGCGACGGGTTTTGTTCGGGTCTGTAATAATGAATGTATGTACTGCGTGATACGCTGCACGCACGTAACTGACCGGAGCCCCGATCGCAGCGGCCTGAACCACACCCAGCTGCGCATGCGCGTTTTGATCCGCGAACTCAATGGCCCCTTCATCTGGGCTGATCGTTTCACCCGGATAGGGATCACGTTTTGGCAATATCAGGTGCAAGTAGTTGAAGATCTTCTGCCACGGGGTCTCGCCTTTGTACGGCTTGGGCTTAGCTTTTTCGGCAAAAGCCAGAAAATCCTCAGGCGTTGGCGAAAAGAACTCGGGCAAAGTCATTGCGATCAGATCTGTATCGCTTTTGTCCGACAGATGAAAACGAACGGCCATGCCACGCACATCGGACCAGCCATCACGTACCGTCGCCGCGCCTGATCCATTCGAAAAGCGCACAATGACATCTGTTTTCTTTTCGCGAAAATGTTCGGCAATACAAAAGTTTTGCGCGATCGGAGATGGCTTGAAATACCCCGTGGCGCTTATTCCAATCGTGTGAACTGGTCGCAGCGCTGTATCGCCATCAGGACGATGCAGTACTTCCACCAATTTTTCGGCAATGCCGGAATCCCCCATGTCCCAACTCTCAATCTGATAATTCTTTAATATCTATCAACTAATTCTTAACGACTGCTCTCAAAAACGCAACAGAGAGGTTGTTTTGGGGAAACTCGGAAAGTTACCATCTGTTCAGCAGCTTGACTGCTTTGTCCCAATGATGGGTCTGCTTGCTGGCCTGAAAAGCTATATCCATCATGTCATACGAGGCAGGTTTGTGTGTGGCCAGGCCGACAACTTTGGGCAATGGTGGGTTCAGACGTACCAGCCGGTCTTTCAGTACAAGATTTGCCATCCAGTACTGGTTCTCGGCGGATGTCGTCAGTAGCAATTCAATCAACGCACCCTTGGTTGCACCCGACGTAATACCGAACCATTTGAGCAACCCCCAATCATTTGGGTCCTTGATCATTTCTTCCGAAATATCTGTCGGTTGCTGACCGGTCCCGATGGACAAAGCCTCAATGTCTTCCAGCCCGTCTGCGTGATTTGCTGCAATCGCCACATTGATGCCATTCATCACCGGATTGTTGGCAAATGTGCCCCCGTCCGCGAAGTAACCATAATCGACACCATCCGCAGTGATCAGATGAGGCGGAAAGTAGGTTGGCGCGGCTGAACTCGCCATCGCCACATCCAACAGTTTGACGGCGCTCATATCCAGCCAGTGCTCGTGACTCAGATCCTGATTGGTCACTGTGAATGGCGACCAGCCAACCTTGTCGTCCCGATGCAGGCACACAGTATTGACCGCCAGAACGATCTCGGGGTCCAATGTCTCCAGCGTCCGATGCCCGACAAGGCTCTCTCCGATTTCTGCAAGACCTGTCGAGTTGTACTGTGACGCCGTGATCCCTGGGCCTCCGCCCAATTTGAATTTTCTCAGAACGTCGTCAAAGGCCTTGTCCAGAAAGGTCCGTTCGTTTTCACGGAAAAGCTTGTCCGCATCATCGCGGTAATGCGCCGCCAGTTTGCCGACCAGTGCAGCCATGTCCTTGCCCTGTGACCGACCGTCCGCCAGAGCAACCGCAATCATGCCACCCGTAGACGTCCCGGCGAACCCATCCGCCTTGTCCAGAAAACGCGTTTCTTCATGCAGGCTCTGCAGAATCAAACACGTCAAGTACCCTCTAATCCCGCCCCCATCGCAGGAAACCAGCCTGAATGCCATCCGACATGCCCCATATCACGTCCACCAATTTGACCCTGCCCCAACCCACCCTTCAGGTGAAAACGAGTGATGGACCAAACTGACTGCTACGACTCATTTACTGGCAACTATCATGAAGAAAACGAAACGCCACGCAAGAATACTTGAACTCGACCGTTACCTGAACGACACCGCTAAGGCATCGCAGAAAAATGCACGCGCCGGAAAAATCGACCTTGTATCTCGGTTACATGCACGGATATACCCGTCGGCGGAGACGTGGCCGAGTGGTCGAAGGCGCTCCCCTGCTAAGGGAGTAGGCCCGGAAGGGTCTCGAGGGTTCGAATCCCTTCGTCTCCGCCACTAAACTAACCCTATTGTGGGCATTCTTCCAGAAAATATGTATATTTTTCAGATGCGTAAATTTCATTAACCAACACGTCCCTGCGTTTCTAATATGGATGCGGAGTCACGAAGAGAGTATTGAAATTTGCCCGATGTCGCATGGTAGCCCATTCAGTGAGAAACACGTGCGGATCAGAATTGAAATTCCGTCTTAGCGAGTCATGAGCACAGAGAGTGTTCCGTTTGAATCCACGACCATGGGCTGACGCCTGTCTTCTAGTTGTTCGTCTTTCAGATTGACAACCGACCCCTTCATCTTCTGGACCTGTCGCAGCGCTTCGGTTTGACTGGGTACCCTGATGCCAGGAACCCATGATGGGATGGTACCCCCTTGGAGAGCGCCCGCGAGAACAAATCCGATTTCGATCCCCGCACAGAGGATCGGCCAAGGTCCTTTGCATGTGTGATCCAAAGGCGCAGCTCTCCAACCAAAGAGGTCGCTGTAGAATTCTGTGGGAAACTCATCTTTCAGCGCCAAATAGAATTCAGCACCGAACTGCATTGCTGGCGCAGGGTATTGGTGGCTGGACCGGGTAATGCCGATATATGCGCCATTTGGATCGCGTAGCAAACAGTTACGACCGACTCCGTTGACTTCAAACGGTGCCTTGGTGACGGTGCCGTCCAACTCCAGCGCCCTTTCAGCTGTCGCGTCGACGTCATGAACCTCAACATACGGCATCCATCCGAAATGCTCCGAGTCATTCAACTCGACAAATCCAGCACCTGCCTCGCCCTCCGAATGGGTAAGAATGTAGTCCCCCTGCCCGCCACCCCACGCGAACTCCATGGCGTGCTCTGTCACGTAGCTCCAGCCCGCAATCCTTTCATAGAATGATTTTGACTGAGTGGCATTCCTGGTGAACAGGTCATGCCAAACAAACCGGCCTATTTTATCTGAAACCATCTTTTCGACTCCGAGGTGTACGCACTGCCTAGCGTGCAGAGACGGCGCCTGCGTTGACTTGGGTCAATGAGCAAGACGGGCGGGTTGGTCATCAGACAAACATCTCCAGCACGGCCCCGGAGAATGCCGCAATGACAGCTTTCACCCTGCGTTTTGGAAGTGCGCACAAGGCCGTAGATAGGCCATCGGCTAAGGCCGCATTGGTCGCAGAGACGGACACGGTATGCATCGCAACTTCGTCGCCTTTTGGATTGAGGATATGACCTTGCTGATCCGCAAGCATCATGCTGTTGGGATTCGAGGTTGCGACGGCTCTGTCCTGAAGTGAGATGGTCTTTTGAACTTTGCCTTCGGGCCCAGCCAAACCGACGCGCCAGCCTTGCCCGTCTGCCCGCCACCCATGGGCCGCGATCTCTCCCATGTTCACCAGAACATCACGTAAGCCATACGACGCCAGCAGCGCGCTGATACGATCGGTTATGGCGCCTTGCGCTATACCATTCAAAGTCAGTGCCGACTGACCAGGTTGTGGCAGACGGATCTGATCTGTCTGAACAGACACGCGGTTCCAGCCAACTGTATCTCGGGCCGCAGTCACTTGGTCCGAGTGTGCTCTGGTTGCCAATGCGGCCCAGAGGGGTTGAATTGTGGGATCAAAAACGCCGCCTGTGGCCTCGAACAAGGCTGTGCACAGACCAAGTATATCTAACAGTTCCGGCGCTGGGGCGATCAAATGCCCATACCGGTTCAAACGGCACAGTTCCGAGTCGGGCCGATACAGGCTGAAGATGTTTTCCAGACGGATCACTTCGGCCTCGACCGCTGCAAAGATTGGCGCGGCTTGGGTCTCCGTCAACCCAACCAACCGTAGACTGGCCGGTGCGCCCAAGGCAGTGCCTCGCCAACGGGCGATTGATGCCGGCATGGCGCTTGTGGGAACGGCAGCGCAAGCCGCAGACATGAACAGGAAACGGCGGCGGGACAAATAGGTCATGCTGGTGTCTCCAACTGCAGATCCAGATCCACCGGTCCCAGAACTTCGGTACTAGGAATGCCGGACAGAGGCAGGGCGGAGCCGCCAAACCGTTCGATGAACGCTGAAGCATCTGCCGGATCGGCAAACGGCACAACCTCACGGGCGCCCATACCACCCGCAACGTCGGCGCCAACGACAAATGTCGCTCCATCGGCCACGATCCAATTTGAAATCCCCGGTTGCCGCCAGCTGGGCGCGATACCCATGTCACTGACATAAACGGCGGTGATCTCGGCGTCCCGTTCGGGGCTTTTGAGATACGCCACCATGTCGCGCACCTGCGCAAAAAACAGCGGGGTCGGGTATCCCTTCAGGTGGATCTGGCCCTTAGGTCCGCCATGTTCGGCGATATTCATCTGGCAGAAATAACTTAGTGCATCCGGCGTCAGGTCGACGGGGTTCGGGGCCTCGGCGACCTCCTCCTTGCAGGCAGCCAATGCGACGAGCGCTATAAGGGCAAGGTGTCTCATGGCTCAACCCTCCGAAATGCGAAGCGGGCAAGGGCAAAGCCGATCACTGGCCAGATCAGCAGCGAGGTGGGCGCCGCCAAGACCGGCAGCGCCTGTGCGGCACCGCTCATACCCGAAGCCATCGCGACGCCTTCGGTTGCGGCGATGTTCCATAGTCGGAAAGCGTCGGCCGGGTTGGCCACCATCGCCCATGGAAAGACGGATTGGGTGAAGGTGCCGCCCTCGTCCATGACGACGGCTCCCAACAGCCCAAGATCGTAGAGGACGACAAAAACCAGCCAGAGCCCGGCCGACAAGCCTGCTGCCGCAGTGGCCCCCTTTGCCAGGGCAGACAGCAGGTATCCCAACGCCAGGAACACGGCGCCCAACAGGATTGATGTGAGGATCAGGCGGACCAGCGCCATCAGGCTTTCCGGCCCAGCGCCTCCGAACCAAGCCGCGACGGCTCCTGCGGCGCCAAAGCCGATGAACATGGCAAAGGCCAACGCCGCAAGATGCGCGGTGAACTTACCCAGCAGAATCTCTCCGCGCCCTGCCGGATATGACAGCAGCAGCGACAGGCTGCCGCGATCGACATCCCCGGCGATGGCATCAAAGGCGATCATCAGCGCCAGCAACGGTGCAAGATAAACCGACAGCGTGGTCATCGACGCGACCGAAACGGTCAACATGTCGACGCCCAAACTGCCGGTTGGCGCGCTGCCTGCAAAGGTCAGCGCCAGCGCGAACAGCACCATGATAAGCGTTGCGACCAGCAGCCAGCGATTGCGCCGCAGGATCAGCATTTCAGTACGGGTGATTGCAAGGAAACGGGTCATTGCATCTCCTCCTGTGCATAGTGGCGATAAAGGTCCTCCAGCTTGGGCGGAGTCATTTCCACATCCGCAACCGCATCGCCCATCCCAGCGATACGGCGCAGAGCCTCCATCTTGTCATCTGGGGAACACAGCAGCTCGACCGAGACACCGTTGATCCGTTTGCCGCCCAGCTCGGCGGCAAGCGCATCTGGGTTGGTGCTGGCACGCACTTGCAGGCGGATTGGCAATCCGGCCAGTGCTGACAGGTTGCTCAACGTGTCGTCGGCGACCATCCGGCCCTTGCGCATGATGGCGATGCGATCAGTTCGAGCCTCGACCTCTGTCAGGGCATGAGAGGCGATCAGGACCGCGGTCCCGTGCGCTGCCAACTCGTCGATGATGGCGTAGAGGTCCTGCCGTGAGATCGGGTCCAGCCCGCTCGTCGGCTCATCCAAAAGTGCTACCTTTGGCTTGCCCAAAAGGACCTGCGCCAGACCCAGACGCTGCCGCATTCCTTTGGAATAGGTGCCGATGCGGCGATCCAGCGCGTCGCTAAGACCTACCCGGTTCAGCAGGGCCGGAACATCGGCCTTTTCACCAGACAGCTTCGCAAACAGGGTCAACTGCTCCCGCCCGGTCAGGGCGGGATGGAACGAGACTGCCTCGGGCAGATAAGCCGTTTCCCGGCGCGCTTGCGCGCTGCCGGGGGTGGCGTCCCCGATCCGAATGGCTCCGCCATGGATCGGCGTCAGTCCAAGGATGGATTTGATCAGCGTCGACTTGCCCGCGCCGTTATGGCCCAGCAGCGCCACGCGCTGACCGGGGGCAAGTGACAGAGTGATATCGTCAAGAACACGGGCTTTTCCACGGTCCTTGAAAACATGGTCGATTGACAGGGCCTTATCCGTCATGAGGCACCTTTTTCATTGCTGGGGGTTCAGGGGCTTGCATCAATGGGTTGCTGTCCATCACGCCCCCCGGCAACAGCGCCGGGAAGGCGGATTGCGACCAGCGCACCAGTTGCACGGCAGGCGAGCCGAGCAACAGTTTGGCTGCGGGTTGGGTCCACAACACATGGTCCATCGAGTCATTGGGGCGATAGGGGGCATCGGCGATGCCGTTGCCATCCACGTCGTATGCGGCGAAATCGGACCAGTAGTTGCCGCGTCCATTCTCGGACCACTCGACCCACTTGGTCGAGACGTATTTCACTTGGGTCCGGTTACCGACAAATGCGTTTCCGACGATCCGGTTACGCTCGGACCCGGCCGTAAAGTGGATGCCGATGCCGCATCCCTGGAACCAGTTGTCGGTGAATTCGTTTTTGTTCGAGTTATAGAGGAAAGTGCATTTTTCCTTGGCACCTTTCACCACGTTGCCAGTGATGGTGCTTTTGTTGGCGTAGTTCAGCATCACGCCATGTTCGCGGTCACCTATCGAGACATTGTTGGCCACGGTCACATTAGTCGTGAACATCACCGCATAACCCAGATCGTTGCCGATCGAGACGTTGTCGCTGACGATCGAGTTATCGGCGTACATATAATGCACCGCAAAACGCAGATCGCGGAACAGGTTGCCGGTGAAGGTGTTCTCTTTCGACGAGTTCACAAAGATCCCGTCACGGCCATAGCGGATATCGTTGTCTTCAACCCGCGCACCCGGCGCGTTCCAGACATAGACACCATTGCCGCGGTCATTCATCCGCTGGTCCAAACGGCCTTCGATCCGGTTGCCACGCACGATGCTGTCCTTGGCCCCGTGAATGTCGATGCCATAGAGATTGCCAAGCAACACGTTATCCTCGACCACCGGCGCCTTGGCCGTTTTGGTCAGTTGGATACCGCTGTCGATCCCGTCATGGCTGGAACCTGAACCGATCACTGTCAGCCCGCGCACGGTCACGCCCGGCCCGGTCACGGTAATGACGCTGCCGTTGCCTTGTCCGTCGATGGTGGCTTGGCCCAGCCCGTCGATGGTGACGGGCCGGTCCAGAACCAGGGTTTCGGTGTAGACGCCGGGGCTCAGGCGGAGGGTGTCTCCATCCGCCGCCTGAGCCAGTGTTTCATTGATGGCCCCCGCCCGATTGGGCACATCCCAGTCGGCCGCCCAAAGGGGCGAGCCGAGCAGGAGCGGTATGAGCAGGGACCAACGCATGGGTTATGCTCCCGCCGGTTCGACCAGCATCCGGCCGCGCATTTCCATGTGCAGCGCGTGGCAGAACCACTGACAATAGAACCAGTGCACGCCCGGACGGTCGGCGGTGAAGGTGACCGATGCGGTTGCCATCGGAGCCACTTCCATCGCGATGCCGTAGTTGCCCAGGCAGAAGCCGTGGGTCACATCGTCCACGTCATCCAGGTTGGTGATGTAAACCGTCACCTCGTCACCCTGTTTGACAGTGAATTTCTCAAGGCTGAAGGTCGGGGCCTGCGAGGTCATATAGACCCGCACCTTATTGCCGTCCCGGATGGGCTCCTCGGCGCCGTCTTCCAAATCGATGCCATCAGCCTCGGCCTGTTTGCGGGCGTCTTCCCATGTGACATCGGCGCGGTCCCAGACGTTGACCGGGTTGACGATGTCGGCGCGAACCATGATCGAGTCGTGCGGCTCAGCAAAGGTCGGACCGTCGTGAACCACTTTCATCTCGTTGGATGAGATGTCGATCAGCTGTTCATTTTCAGGCTTCAGCGGGCCCGTGTTCAGGAACCGGTCTTTCGAGAACTTGTTCATCGAAATCAGCCATTTGCCGTCGGCCTCCTTGGTTTCACCCATTGTGGTCGAGTTGTGGCCCGGCTGATAGTGCACATCAACCTTCGAGATGATCGGGTCCACGTCCTCTCCGGCATAGGCCTTGATGGCGTCTTCGATGTTCCACTTCACGATCTGACTGTCGAGGAACAGCGTGGTGAACGCATTGCCCTGACCGTCATAGGCGGTGTGAAGCGGGCCAAGACCCAGCTGCGGTTCACCCACAATGCAGGAACGTGGGTCGGCGTCGCTTTCGAACAGGGCGTCCAGCTTGGTCACATCCATGATCGATACGGTGGGCGACAGCTTACCGTTGATGCAGACGTGCTTGCCGTCAGGCGCAGTGTTGATACCGTGCGGCGAGTTCGGGATCGGGATGTAACGGGTGTACTTCTTGTTCTGACCCTTGCGTCCATCGAGAACCTTGACGCCTTTCAGTTCCTGATAGTCACCGGCCTCAATCCCTGCTTCGATTTCTGCGAGGTTGAAGACAACGACATGATCCAGCTCGTTCTCGGTCATCTCGGCCAGGTTCATACCCATTTCCGAGTTGTACGAGGTCGAATAGGCGTATTTGCCCTGATAGTCGCAGTCCGTGTTATCGAGGTTACCCGACACGATCACCTGCCACGCGACCTCCATGGTGTCGCCGTCCAGCGCCGTGAAGATGTTCACGTATTGCGACGGATCGTCCAGCACTGTGCCGTCATTGACCAGTGGCGTTTCATCCTCACCATTGGCAAAGACATAGCCGGTGCGCGGGAATTTCTGCGGACGCAGACCGTGGATCGCCTTGGCGTTCGGAATCTCGGTGATCTTGTCGCATTTCATCACATCGCAGCGCACGCGGGCGACGCGGGTGTTGGCCTTGTCGTTCATGAACAGATAGCGGCCATCATAGGTACCATCGGTGAACGACATATGCGGGTGGTGAAGGTCGCCGTTGTCATAGGTTTTCATGCCCCGCTTGGCGAGAAATTCCTTGGTTTCCGGCAGCAGGCCATCGGTCATAATCTTCAGTGACTCGTTGGTCTGACCCCAGCCGGTGGCCGAGCAGCGGTTGAACACCGGCACCCGCATCAGCTCGCGCATAGACGGGAAGCCCAGAATGCGCAGCTCGCCTGTCTGACCCGAGGACCAGAAGCCGTAATACTCGTCCAGCTCACCGGGCTCCAGATTGGCATTGGCCGCAGCGCTGGCCTGTTTCGCGGTCATCAGGGTCGAACCCAAACCGGTCCCGGCCAGCACGGCGCCGGTGGCGGTTGCCCCCAGCATCCCGCGGCGTGTGATGTTCAGTTTATTGTCATGTTCCGACATAATTTGCTCCTCCTTTTAGGAAGCGGTTAACGGTTTGGCGTTCGGATGGTTCGCCGGTGGTTGTCCGAGTGGGGTCTTCATCTGGACCGACCCTGTCTTGGCCCGCCGCTTAAGCTGGCGGATAACGACGGGACATTTGTCCTCGGACTGGTAGAGCACCTGACAATGCAGGCAGGTGACGCACTCGTTCGGATTGATCTCACCGGTGGGGTGGATCGCCTGAACGGGGCATTCGTTGGCGCAGGTCTGACAGGGGGTGCCGCAATCCTTGTAGCGGCGCAGCCAATCGAACATGCGCATCCGGGCCGGGATCGCCAGCGCACCGCCCAGCGGGCAGAGGTAGCGGCAATAGAACCGTTCGATGAACAGCCCGATCCCCAGCAGGCCCAGCGAAAAGACCACAAAGGGCCATTCGCGCATGAATTTCAGGATGATCGCGGTCTTAAACGGCTCGATCTCGGCATAAGTCTCGGCCAGCGGGATCGAGACAAAGCTGAGCCCGAAGAGACCGAGGAAGATCATGTATTTCGCAGGCCACAGACGTTCGTTCAGCCCCCATGGCAGTGTCCATTGTGGCACTTTCAGCGCGCGCGCGATCTTGTTGGTCAGTTCCTGCAGTGCACCAAACGGGCACAGCCAGCCGCAATAGGCCCCGCGCCCCCAGAACAGCAGGGCAGCGGCCACGGCAAACCACTGGATGAAGACCAGCGGATCCAGCAAGAAGGCATCCCAGCTGAACCCGGTGCGCAAGCTGCCGGCCAGCGCCATCAGGTTCACTACGCTCAGCTGTGCGTTGGCATACCAGCCGATGAAGAACAGCGTCAGGGTCAGATATCCGATGCGGAACCAGTAGAAGACCCGGGCGTTCATCGTGGCGTGGAACTGGAAGAAGAAGGTTGCAGTCAGCACCAGCAGCATGACGCCCAGACCCGCAATCTCGACCGTGCGATCTTTCCAGATGCGTTTCCACAAGGCAGCTTTCGCAGCGGCCTCGCCAGTGGCGTCATCCACAACAGTGGGAGCTGCTACTGGCAACAGATACTGCTCGGGCAGCTTGTAGCCCAAATCGAAGGTTAGGAAGGTTTTTTCGACCGCACCCACAGCCCTTTGCACCAGCAATTGCAGGCGGAACGGCTCGGCCGGGTTGAACTCGGCTTCGGCGGGGATCTTGAAGATGTCCAGCTCGGTGAAACTGGGCGCATCCGCGGCTGCAACCCTGCCAAGACGCTCTTGCTGCTTGTCGAAGAACCGGACCGAATTGTCGCCCTGGATAAGCTGAATCCGGTCGAAGATTCCGCCGCGTACGTACCCTGAACCCTTAAAGCTGTAGGCCCCACGCCCTAGCACCAGAATCGCCTGTTCGCCCTCGTCCAGCCATTCGACAAGGTTCTGATACTCCGCCTCGCCCAACAGGGATTTCCCGATAGATGGAACCGAGACCAGCGCCATTTGCATGTCGATGAACGTGTCATCCAGCTCACCCCGTTCGCGCCGTCTGATCGCCCGCTGATCGCCTGTGGCCTCAAAGGCGGCATTGACCTGCCCAACATCCAGCGTCAGCCGCCGGATCGAGCCATCGCCCGACAGGGTCGACCAGTCATAGATGGCGTTCTTGGCCATGTCGATTTCGCGCTTTGGACCATCGGCCTGCAACGGTGACAGGCCGCCCAGACCCAGTGCCCGCGCCACCTTGATGCCGCCGCGCACGAGGCTGTCATCGATCACCATGATCGTGACGGTTGCGCCGGATATGATGTCGAGATCGTGCCCTTCTCCCCCGGTCTCAGCCTCGCGTTTGAGGTCAAGCCCTGCATAGCCTTCGGTCAGTTCGGCCATGCGCGAATTGGGGATACCGATCAGAACAATGGGTTCCGAGTGTTTGACCAGTTGCACACCGGTCAGGACCGCATCGTCATTGATAGCAGCGACCACATGGATCGGCTTGCCGGAATACCCTGTGGTTCCGACAAAATCAGAGGTCAGGAAAGCCCATGCAACCGTTTCGCCACCCTTCAAAACGGGGGCAACAGGAACATCCGCGCGCACCGGACCAAAGCCATCAGCACCGGGTGCCAGATCAGTGGGATCAATTTCGGGCAAGAAGCTGGCGAGGCTGTCGGCCTGTGCGCTCAGCGTCACCAGGCAGGACAAGATGAAGGCCAGCAGAAAATGGATTGAGCGACTTACGACCACGGCGCACCTCCGGATATTTGGATTGCCGCCATGGTCACGCGCGGGGCGCGTTCGGTTATGATTTGGGGCCCACGCGGGGGTCCGCGGGTTGCAGGCCACAGCCAGGCCATATTGTTTGAGTTGTACACGTCCTCACGCCGGAATTGCGCGTGTTGTAAAAACTCAATGCGCGTCAAATCAGGAACGTCCAGGACCGGAACGACCCCTGTTATCGCGCATAAAGTACAGTCAGCGCATTTCGGGCAGGGCATGGTCGGGTCTTGGCCTTCTTCATCAAGATCAACCTCAACCCAGACCGCGCCTGCCTCCGAGCAGATCTCTATCCACATGCTTTCCCCGGGGCTCGCCAGCGCCGGGCCAAACGTTTGCAAAAGCAGAAGGAAGAGGCCCGCCAAACCACATGCCGTGCGAAACGCACGGACAGGGAGGTAGTGTGTTGTGGCATTGACAGGCATTGAGAATCCAACTCGGTAACCATTCCCGAGTCCTAAGGGATTCTTGCTTTAGGTAACTTGACTTAGGTCAGGTGTTCTCAAATCGGCGGCTTTTTATGCAACCGCGTTTTGCGGGATGTCGCATCTCAGGAGATCATGAACAAAAGCTTACCTGTCAGCCTCATCCATCAACCCACGCACCCAGCGTCCGGCCAACCAGGATGCGGGCGCACCCAAGGGCAAACACCACCACAGTGCGGTGATCGGAGATATTACGCTGAACCCCAAACCGTGCAGGACTAGCCCCGCCAGAAACAGGTTGATGGCAACCGCCAATGCGGTCGCCGGATAAAGCAATATGGCCAGTTTCCACACCGGCCATCTGCCATCAGTGGCTGGTGCCTTCCGAGAAGGTGATCTTGTTCCAGACATTATACTTTCCCGAAGGTTTGCGCATCGGCAGACGGCGGATTTCCTCAAGCGTCTGCGCGTCGTAGACGATTACCGCGCCGTCATCTTCCCAGATCGAAACCAGCGCGTGGCTGCCATCCTTGGTGAATTCCACATGGGCCACAGTCTTGCCCGGCGCAGGGCGCAGCGTTTTCACGATCTCAAGGCTTTGCTTGTCGATCACATGCATCGCGTCCTTGTTGGGGCCAAAGAACACATCAGCCCAAACGTAGGGCGAATTCTCATGGCTGCGCATGAAGAACCCCGGCCCTTCTGTCTTGATCCGCTTGACGGTCTCCCATGTCTGCATGTCGATCACGGAAACGGTGTTATCGGTCAGATGCGGCGTCGCCATCACCGTTGTATCGCCATACTGCCACGTGGTTCCCGATCCCAGATGCGGCATCCCCGGCAGGTCCAGATCAGCCACCTTCTGGCCGATGACCAGATCGATGACCTGACCGCCCTTGCCATCGCGGGACGCACCCATGACGTATTCATAGCTCTGATCGAAAAAGAAATCGTCCAGATAGTCGGGCGTGCTGATCTTACGCACCGGGAATGGATCAGGGTTCTTGAATTGCCCTTCAATGCGAAAATCATGGCCCAATCCGGATTGCGGAGGATTGCCGCCATAGAAAACCTCCCAGATCTCCGGCACATCCTTAAGCGCCAACACAAAGCTTTCACGTGGTGGGGCTTGATAGACGGCCGAAACCCGACTGGCGTTACCCTTTTTGCTCTTAACATCGATAACTTTCGCCACCGATAGATCATCGGTTGACAGCAGTGTCAGAGAGTTCGGCAGATAATTCGCCACCGCCACCCATTTGCCATCACCGGAAATAGCGATGTTGCGGCTGTTCAACCCCGCACGCACGCGGCCCACCTGTTGCAACGCCCAGATGTCATACTTTTGCACCCAGCCATCGCGAGACACGATGAACACGTAACGCCCATCGGGGCTGAATTTCGGGCCGCCATGGACGGCAAAGGGGGTTTCGAACCGGTCCAGAACATCGAACGTATCGCCATCTAAAACGCTAACGTGATGATCGCCGGTTTCAACGGCCAAGGTGATGTTCATCGGGTCACTGTCCCAGACAGGGACATCAACTGATGCATAAGCCTCATCCAGAATGCGGCTTGCCATGATCTCGGCCTCACCCCATTCAGGATTGCTTTCCAACGGTGATTTCAACCATCCGGCCAGTTCTTCAATTTGCAGCGCGTCCAACTCATACGAAAACGCGGGCATCTGGGTGGCCGGCCGCCCTTCGGCAATCACGGCCGCGACGCGGGGGCCGCGCATGCGTTTCAAAGTCTCAGGGATCAATGCAGGACCAATGCCGCCCAGACGGGTTTCGCCATGACATGAGGCGCAATGTTCGGCGTAATCTGATGGCGCGTCTGCCCAAGCAGCCCCGACGCCGAGGATTGAGCACAACACCCCGATCTTCATCTTTTCAAAAATACTCCCGCCGGAGGCTCCGATACCGCTCAACAGCTCTGCGGCTGGGCGCACAGTGCCAACAGCGTCAAAAGAACTGATGTGCCGGATCATGACGTTTCCCTCGGAACGGCGTGACCTGTAGACGCTCACCTGCATCATCCACGCCGATTTCATCATTTGACAGGTAGCAGGCCGGGTCTTCGGCCCAGGGATCACCGGTCAGTTGCAAGGCCCGGATGCGGGTATTCCCGCCACAGACATCCTTGAGCTGGCAGGCTCCACATCGCCCTTTCAACGGACGCGGGCGGGTGCGCAGCATGGCCAGCATTTGGTCGTCGCCGGCCCAGAGCTCGGAAAACGATGTCGTTTTAACGTTACCGATCGTGTAATCCGACCAATAAGTGTCCGGGTGAACCCGGCCCAGATTATCGATATTCGCCACACCCAGACCGCTGGAGTTTCCGCCCCAACGGGCCAGATGCTGGCGCACATGCACCTCTTTCTCGGCATCGAAATTCGCGCGGACCCAATTCAGGAAATAGCCTGCGTCAGCGTCGTTGTTGCCGGTCACGATATCCAGTGGTCGCCCGCCCGAGGCGGCCTGCCACGCGCGTTCCAGCAACAGGTCCAGACCTTTGCGGGTGCGTAGGTGTTCGGCATCCTCGCCCCGGTTCTTGTCGCCGCGCCCGGCATAGACCAGATGGGACAGGTAGAACTTATCGACGCCCTCATCATCGCAGAGCTGCAGCAGATCCGGTAAATGATGTTGCGTACCTTCGGTCAGGCAGAAGCGCAGGCCAACTTTGATGCCGCGCTTCTTGCATTCGCGCACGCCCCGCAAGGCGTCGACAAAGGCGCCCTCAACGCCCCGGAACCAATCGTTTGTGGCGCCGATCCCATCCAACGAGATGCCGACATAATTAAATCCCACATCAGCGATCCTATCGGCGGTTTCGCCGTGAATGCGGGTGCCATTGGTCGACAGTGCCAGCATTGGCACCAGATCGCGGGCCCGATTGGCGATGTCGAAGGAATCGAACCGGTCCAGAGGTTCCCCACCCGAGAGGATCAAGGCCGGGACGCGAAACTGGCCAAGATCCTCAAGGGTTTCCATGGCTTGCTCATGACTGAGCTCGCCCGGGAACGCCACATCCGCCGAGACGGTGTAACAGTGACGACATTTCAAGTTGCAGCGCCGAGTCAGGTTCCAGATCACCACCGGCTTCACCGGGCCGGAGCGGCGCTTGCGCACCGGGGTCGGGGTGACCAGTTGGTGCATGTATTCGGTCAGGCGGAACATGGTCTCAGCCTTTCACTTGTTCTTTTGTTTTCAGACGCAGGCCGGTCTTTTTCAGGATGCGCGTGGAATAAAGGATGTCCCTGGCGCGACAGGTGACGCCCAAAATGGCGCCGATCTGGTCACGTTTCTCTTCGACCTCGGCGCGGTTGGTGCCATGTACCATGGCAAACAGGTTATAGGGCCAGTCTGGCAACGCGCGCGGGCGTTCGTAGCAATGGGTGACAAAGGGCAACGCACCGATATGCATGCCCAGTTCACTGATCTGGTCGTCATCGACATCCCAAACGGTCATTCCATTCGAAGTCATGCCCAGTTTGTAGTGATTGGGTGCGGCAGCGATGCGACGGATCACGCCACGCGCCTTAAGTTCTGCCAGACGATTGAGCAGCGCGCTCTCGGCCAACCCAAGTGTTTCGGCCACATGCGCGAAAGGCGCGGGTACAAGGGGCAGCCCACCTTGCAGAGCCTCGATAATCTGTCTGTCTTTCGCGTCGATCATGCTGCTACCCTGAAGCCGATAAAGAATTCCTGAAGTTTGGGGAATTGCAGGACCTCGATCCCTGTTTCCCGTTGGATTGCTTCGGCTGTATCTCCGATCCCTTTGGTGGTTTCTGTGGCCAACACGAACCACATATTCAGCCGATGTGTGCGTTCATAATTATGCGCCACCTCGGGATGCGCATTGACTTTGGTCAGGACGGTTTCGAAATCTTCTGAAGGAACCGCCATGGCACACAGGCAGAACGCGCCGCCCATCGCAGCGGCGTCAAAGAACGGGCCAAACCGGGTGATCACACGATCTTCACGCAAGCGGGTCAGACGGCTGAGCAGCTCGCTTTCAGAGATACCCAGCTCCTGTGCAATCGCGCCATACAGGTTAGATACCAGCGGCAAATCATCTTGCATGCGGTTCAAGATCGCGCGGTCGGTTCTGTCTAACGTCATGCTGCGGCCTCATCGTGTTTGATCAATGCGCCTGTCTGTTTGAAACAGCGGATTGAGAACAGCACCTTGTGCTGCGCCCCGAACATCTCTGGCAGGGCGGCGGCCCCTGCCAGCACTCGCCGCGCCTCGCTCCGCGAGCGCGCGTGGATCATGGAATACAATCGATAAGGCCAGACGTCTTCGACTGGACTTCGCTCGTAACACAGCGTGACTCCGGGATGTGCCGCCAGGGCGGGTCCTGCGACCGAGACCTGTTTGGCCGGCATGTCCCAGACCACCATTGCGTTGGCCGACCAGCCCAAAGCGCGGTGTCGTACAATCACGCCTAGGCGCGAGACGATGCCCGCCGCATGCAGCGCTTTGATCCGTACCATCACGTCATCTGCGTTCCGTTCCAATGACCGGGCCAAAGCAGCATAGGGATCGGTGACCAAAGGCAGACCGGAACTGAGCGCCTGCAACAACGAACGGTCGCCGTCCTGCATGGCAGTGCGATCCACCTTGCGCGGCCGCGGCACATCGTGGGAAGTGCCTGACATGCGAAAGCCCAGATCCACGTTGAATGGGCGTACCAGCCGCAGATCCAGAACATGCAGTCCGGTCCTCTCCTCGATCCGCGCCAGAGTCTCATCCACATGCGCCCGGTCCGGGCCCGTGGCGACAAACCAAAGGTTCCAGGCATCCTCGCGTTGGTAATTGTGGTTCACGCCCGGTTCAGCGTCGATCAGAGCGGCGACCTCTTCCAGCCGCTCATCCGGCGCGGCGACAGCAGCCAAAGTGCTGGCGGAAACCGCGCCCGGTGCGATCGTCGCACCCACTCGCGTGATCCGCCCTGTAGCCCGCATGCGTGCAAGACGATCAAGAACACCCGCCTCATCCAAGCCCAGGGCATCAGCCAGCGGCTGAAAGGGGCGGTCAACAACGGGAAAATCGCGCTGGAACTCATCCAGCAGGCGGCGGTCGATCGGGTCTGTAATATGATGCATAGATTACAGCCCCGTTCTGTGCGCGCGGGCGGTGAAGAATATGCCGGATGGGCTATCCGCATCAATTTCACGCAGTTTTTCAAAGCCTTGCGTGTCATAAATCATGACCTTGTTGGCGTCCCGCACGCTGATCCAAACCTCATGACCGCGCGGTGTGAACTCCATATGCAACACAGCGGGACCGGGTTTGAATTCATGGATCACCTTCTTGCTGACGGAATCGATCACCTGGATCGTGTCGTTCAGAGGATGGGCAAAGTTGACCCAAACCTGCCGCCCATCGGGGCGAGCCATGGCAAAGACCGGCTGTCCATGAGTTTGGGTACGACCGGTTTCAACCAGCGTGTCGGCGTCGATCCAGAGGATTTCATGATGGCCCACAGCGGGCAGAACGAATTCCCGACCGGTCAGCGCCCAACCTTCCAGATGAGGCATCTTGTAGACGGGCATTTCCTCTTGCCCGCGTCCGTAGCCGGGAAGCACGCGGATCGGTTCTGGGCTGTCCGCCCATAGGTCCAGTGCGGTCAACCCGTCTTCGCCGAACAGACCAGTGATATAGGTGCGTCCGTTGGCAGTGATCAGCGCGTCATACGGGTTTTTACCCATATCGGTGATCTTGGTGATCTCGGGTTTGCCCGCGGTAAAATCGGCAATCCAAGTTTCACCAGAGTCCCACATAGTGAAGACAAAGCGGCGGCCCGGGGCGTCAACCAAGCCAATGGTTTTGCTGCCAGTCGGGATGTCAGCCACCAAGTCGAGCGTATCGGTATCAAAAACGCGGACACCGCCGGGTTCATAATTTGATACCGCGACAAGGGTCCCGTCATCCGAAATGGCGCCTCCGATGGCATTGCCGGATTGCACGACACGGTTGGCGATTTGCCGCGTGACGATATCGACCTTAGTCAGCCCGCCATCGCGCCCAAACACATAGGCAAAGCGTTGATCCGGTGAATAGACCAACGAGGCATGGGACAGATCGCCCAGACCTTCGATGCGCGCCAATGCTGCGCGATCGGACTGATCAACCAGCAGAACCGAGCCCTTGGCGCGTTCAATCACCAGCCCCAGATCTCCGGTCGCGGTGGGTTCCGCGTGGGCGGCAGTCATCATCAGGGAAGTGACAAGGCCAAGGACAAGATGTTTCATTGTGCCTCCGGTTCCAGAAGGTAACGGGCGATCCACTCAGCCTCTTCCGGGCTGATCAGAGGTCGCCATGGGGGCATCGCAGTGTCCGGGATGCCGTCCAGAATCACTCCGGTCAGCACCTCGGCGTCGTAGTGATCCAGTGTTTCGGCTCGAAGATCAGGGCCAAGCCCGCCTTTCAAGGACAGGCCGTGGCATGACCCACAATCCTGGTGAACAAGTCGCTTCAGGGCGTTGGGATCCAAAGCGTCAGCGGCAAAAGCCGAGGTTGCGACAAGCACTGCAGTTGTCAGAAAGGCGCGCCCGGCCCAGCCCGAACCGCCGGCGGGCGCGGCAGAGCGCAACCCCAACTGGATATGAGCAAGGCTAGCCATGGGCCTGTTCCAAAACACCGGCGACCGGCTGTTGCGCATACAGCGAAACAACACTCCCGATGATGAACAGCGTTGGCGCCCTGAGCGCGGCCGTGCGTGCATCCGTGGCGATCCGGTCAAGGCGCGACAGCAGGCGGCATTCATCCGGGGTGGTTGCATTACTGACGGCCAGAACCGGGGTGGACCCGGACAGGTTTTCAGTCATCAGACCCATGGCAATCTGGCCGATATTGGCGACGCCCATATAGATCACAACCGTCGAGTCGGGATCAGCCAACCGCTTCCAGTCGAGATCAAGAACCTTGTCAGCCTGTCGATGCCCGGTGACAAACTGAACCGATGTTGCCAGACCACGATGTGTCAAAGGCACTCCGGTCGAGCTGGAGGCTCCCTGCGCGGCCGTAATGCCAGGGGCATATTCGACTGCGACACCGCGCGCGATCAGATACGCGGCCTCTTCCGAACCACGACCAAAAACCATCGGATCGCCGCCTTTCAGACGGGCCACATTGTGCCCAGCGCGGGCCTGTTCCAGCAAAATCTCGTTGATTCGATCCTGCGGGACGGTGTGGCATTTCGGGGCTTTCCCAACGGGGATCAGCTGCGCCGCGTCCGCATGCAGGGCAAGGATGTCGTCCGAGACCAGACGATCATAGACCACCACATCGGCCTGTTGCAGCATCCGCAGCGCGCGCAGGGTCAAAAGCTCGGGGTCACCTGGACCGGCACCGATCAGAAAAACCTTACCACTCATGTGTAAACTCGCTTGTTCTGAATGTCTTCTGAACCCGGGATGTCCGGCAGATCCCATCTGCGGATCCGATGCGAAACTGGGACGTTGCTGGGTGAACCGGGCGTGTCATGGTGTGAAGGTGGCGCAGTATCTGCGCAGCTTCCTTGACTAAAGTTAAGGAGCGTGGGATTTGCGACCGCGCCCCTTTGATCTTGCCAGTAGTTCGCCATTGGTCAGGGCTCGACCGTGATCATCCCGATCATGTTCTGTGTCTCCCAATGCGGCCCGCACAGGTAGTTCTGCGGACCGGGGGTGAGGAAGGTCATTTCCACGGATTCTTCCGGGAACAGCCGATCGCTTTCGGGTGCGCTTCCATCTTTCAACAGCACGCTGTGGCTGGTGCGTTTGTCCACGTTGACCCATCGCACCGTGGCCCCTGCCTGCACCGTTAGGTCGGCGGGGCAAAAATTGTACTTGTACATCAATACCAGCTCAGCCTCGTCAACTGATGACGAGGGCTGATCGAACATCTCCAAATAGCGTTCTTCAGCCTCGGCGCAGACGGCAGCTGCGTCTTCATCCGCAGCAAACGCGGGGGCTGCGAACAACAGCAGAGAAGGAAGAAGCCGGTGGGGTTTCATGGTCCATGTCTCCGTTCCGAAAATGGGTTGAGGCCGCATAGCCCGGCCTCAATCCTCTATTGCTTGATCACGTTAACAAAGGCGCTGTCGTCATCCAGCGCCAGGCTGGTATCCAGCGTCACGTGGTGGAATCGCGCGGCGGCAAAGTCATCGTGAATGGCAAAGCCAATGGTGTAGGTCTGGCCAGGTTCCAGTGGCACGTCACCGGGCGCGCCAGAGTTCAAAGGACGGGAAAACACCACGGTCCACACACCTCCAGACAACTCGGCCGACGCTGCGATCTCACCTTCGTTGACCACACGCTGTTCCAACAGGTAACCATTTGAGGCGCTGCCATCTGCATAGACGCGCATCAGGTCGAGGAATGTGCCGTCCGTCAGGTACTGCTCGATCTGTGCTTCGGCTTGCAGCTTGTCCCAACCACCCAGCGCTTTGCCACGGCGGCCTTTGACTTCAACCTCGGTACGGCTTTCGCTGATGTATTTGGTCACCGTGTCCTGAGCCGTCATGCGACCCGCGACATCGCCATTGGCAGCAATTGCATCCGCCTCGGGCGCAAAGGGCATATAGGTGTTGTCAGCATGGCACGAGGCCCAGCAACCTACCTGGTCGCCCATCTCGATCCCGGTGCCGGTGATCATCATTGCAACCTTGATCTGGTTGTCCGGATCCATCTTGCCGCCATCGACGAACGGCACCGGGTTATGGCCCGCATCCGGCCACTGCAGACGGATATACAGATTTTCGTCGTCATGGGCTGCTTGTACCGTCGCATCGATCACACCGCGCTTGCCAGGTATCGGGGTCGGTTCCAATTCACCGCCAGCCACAATCTTGTTGCCGATCATATCCAGCTCTTTGGCGTGACAGGTGGTGCACTGGTCGCCCCCTTTGGTTAAAGGGCGCGCGCCGCCGTGGAACTTGCCGTTCTGCACCCATTCAAACGAGGCCTGGCCGGGGTAGAATAGTTTCAGATCCGCGCTGGTCACAGCGGTCCAGTCGATATCCGCACCGACGTCACTGCCACCACCGCTTGCGGGTGCTGCGGCCTCTTCACCAGCAGCATTGGCGCGTTCTTCGGCCACTGCCGCATCAACAGCAGCTGCGATCTGAGCCTGCACAGCCTCTTGTTGTGCTTGGTTCGCGGCTTTTTCGGCCTCGGCCGCGGCAACCTCTTTCGCTTCGATCCTCTCAAGGCTGGCCAGATACTCGGCCGGGATTTCGCGAATGAAGGCCGGGTTCGGGGCCTCAAGCTGCTCCAGATATTCTTCATCGGCCCGTTCACGGGCATCCGAATGTGCAATCCCCTTGTGACAGTCGATACAGGTCTGACCGACCTGCATGGCGTTCAGATGCTGCTGACGGGCGCGGGGCTTCTGAAACTCGGGCATCATAGATTCAAAGTCATGGCAATTGCGGCATTCGCGTGAGTCGGTGGCTTTCATCCGCTCCCATTCGTTCATCGCCAGATGCACGCGTTTGGCTTCGAATTTTTCGCGGGTGTTGATGGTGCCAACCATCTTTCCATAAAGCTCTTTCGAGGCCTTGATCTTGCGGATCATCTTATGGGTCCAGTCCTTGGGCACGTGGCAGTCGGAACAGACCGCGCCCACGCCAGAGCGGTTCACGTCATGGATCGTGCCTGTGTATTCCTCGTAGACGAAATCGCGCATCTCGTGGCACGAGACACAGAATTCCTTGGTGTTGGTGGCTTCCATGGCAGTGTTGAACCCGCCCCAGAAGATGATGCCAGCGGCAAAGGCCACTGCGACCCCGGCCACGGGCATTCCCCAGAGGAAATACCGTCGCCAGATCGGTTTTTTCTTTTCCGGTTCGGGCTGGGTCATGTCCGGGCTCCGTTATGGCTGTTTTGGCCGCTGTGAACGGCAAGCTGATGAATTAGGCTGTTGGTTCGCCGGGACAGGACCCGGAAATCAAAGAAAGGGCGGGCGATGAGCCCGCCCTTTCCGGTGTTAGGTTTCGAACCCGTCAGGTGACGTGATTCGACCGGTTGTAGACATTGAACTTGCCGGTCGGGGCATAGAGCCCGTCGATGCGGCCTATCTCTTCCAATGTCTTGGCGTCGAAGATCACGATCTGACCGTTGGGTTCTTTCGAATCCGACAGGTTCCACTTGGAGACCCAGACCTCGGTGCCATCCGCGTTGAATTCGAAGTGAACAGCAGCGCTGCCTTCGTCTTCGGTGATCTGGATGGTTTTCACGATCTCGCCAGTCTCTTTCGAGATGACCTGCACCGATTGCTGAACTTCGGGCTCGGGGTGCTTGGTCTGGTCCGCCCAGATGTAATCCGAGTTCGGGTGAGTCCGAACAAACAGGCCGGGTCCGTCGGTTTCGACCTCGTAGCAAACCTTCCACGCGTCATCGGGACGGTTTTCGGGGTCATTACCCCAGACTGTCACGGTGCCAACGCCCAAATGGGTCGTGCCTGCAACCGGACCGCAATTGGGATCTATCCAGTTCGCCCCCGGACCGGGGTGCGGCAGCGCGGCCGTGTCGATCATCGCCTCCAGCTTGTGGGTTTCGGTATCGACAACCACCATCTTGTTCGACGCGTTTGCGGCGATCTGGAAATAGCGGCCAGTCGGATCGAAAAACCCGTCATGCAGGAATTTGGCGCTGTCGATCTTGTCGATGCGCAGGTTGTCCAGATCGGTGTAATCGACCTGCCACAACTGCCCCAGCTCCTTCACTGCGACGATCCAAGTGGGTTCGTTCGGCGTAGTGTAGATCGCTGCCACACGGGCCTCTTCCACATAGTCCCCGTCGACGTTCACGCCACGGGTCGATACGACCTTGACCGGCTCCATTGTCTGGGCGTCAACGATAGCGAAATGCGGTGGCCAGTAACCCCCACCGATGACGTATTTTCCATCGCCGGAAACAGCAACGTCACGTGCGTCGTAGGCAATCTTGACCTCGGAAACCAACATGTTTTCCGGCGTCTGCCAGAGATCGATCTTGGTCATCTTACCGTCGCGGCCCATCGTGTACCAGAAGCGACCGGGATGCTCGGGCTCTGTGATCGAGTGATGCTCGGACGCTTTGAGAACGTGCACCGCATATCCGGTCGGGATGTGCGTCAGCACCTCTTTGGTGTCACCGTCGATCACGGCCACCTTGCCCACGTCCCGTTCGATAACAACAAAGAAGTTTTCCCAGTTGCGGCCATGCAGCGGCTCGGTCGGATAGTCGGCTTCTTCGACATAGACCTTCCGGGTTGCCTTCATCTGCTCAAGCGACATCTCTGGTGGCTTGGGGGCGTCCATCATAATGTATGTCGCCATGTCCTTGATTTCCTGCTCGGACATGATGTCCGAGAAGTTGTTCATGCCGCCCTCGGTTCCCCAGGCAATGATCTTTTCAAGGCGTTCCTGCCCCAACTGAAGCGTCCCGCCTTCGGTCACGGTGCCGTCGGCTGCGGTCTTTTTCCAATGGGGTTCCAGGTTTTTACCTGTGGCGCCTTTGCGCAAAACACCATGACAGCCTGCGCATTGTTCAAAGTAAAGCTGCTTGGACGAGTCAAAGGCTTCGTCGCTTAATGCTGGCTCTTCGGCTAAGGCTGGCGCAGCGACGCTGCCCAGCAACATTGCCAAACCGACCCCGAAGGCGCGGTCCGTTTTATTGTAGCTGATTCCAAGTGACATAATCACTCTCCATTTGCGTGGTGAGGCATGCCAGAACGTGCGGCAGGCGCGGCGTCCGCTCCTTGACCAAAGTCAACGAGAGGGGCGGAATCCCGCTAAGAAACCCCCTCAATTGCGCAAAAAAGACTGCGAAAAACCTGTGTTTTAAACACATATTTTCACCCTTTTGATTTTGGTTAAGTCAGGGGCAAAACCGCACTGCTAGGTCTGGACCACACAGATTCCGGACCAAGGACAGCAGCCATGCCAGCGGCAATCACACGTATTTTTGCAGAGGGCTTTCGCATTTTTTTCCTGTTCGCCGGGCTCTACGGTTTGTTTGCTGGCGGCGCTTGGGGTGTGTGGTTGGTAATGCAGACCGGCGCTTTGCACTTCGAGGCGGCGCCATATGCGATGACCCCACCGACGTGGCACGCCCATGAGATGATTTTTGGATATGCCGCCGCTGCGTTGGGTGGGTTCTTTTTAACCGCCGTCCCAAACTGGACCGGCAGCCCTGAGGCACGCGCAGGTTTTATCACTTTGGCCGCTACGCTTTGGCTCGCAGGGCGGCTTGCGATGTGGTTTTCGGCGTCTTTATCGCCGGGTGTGGTGGCTGTGATCGATCTGGCATTTGTGCCGGTTCTTGCTGCCAAGATCGCCAGCCAACTGATCCGCCGGCCAAAACCGCAGAACATGGTATTTCTGGCTCTGCTTACATTCATATGGCTCGCCAATCTGATGACCCACCTGGAATGGGTCGGTGCAACAGATGAGACGTTGCAGACCGGCTTGCGCGCCGGTCTGCTGACGCTTTGCGCCATGATCGCGATACTGGGTGGTCGGATCACACCGGCCTTTACCCGCAACGCGATGAAGCGGGCCGGTGAACCCGAAGCGGCCTGGCCGGTATCTGCCGCGCGTCTGGACAAGCCGGCACTGGGGCTGGCCTTGGCCCTACCGCTGAGCGCTTTGGCAGTTGGCGCAACCGGTTTTACCGGCGTTCTGGCTGTGACGCTGGGAATAGTGCAAGCCACGCGAATGGCACGTTGGCGGGCGGGTTGGGCCCTGCGCCAGCCGATTCTGATTGCTCTGCATCTGGGTCTTGGCATGCTGTCACTGGGTCTGGTGCTATGGGGATCAGCAGTATTGGGCTATGGCAATGAAGTCGCCGCATTACACGTTCTTGGCATTGGCTGCGTTGGCGGCATGACCCTGGCCATGATGAGCCGCGCCGCGCTGGGTCATACGGGTCGAGCTTTGGTCGCGCCGCCGTCGATGGCCGCAGCTTATGGGTTGATGGCTGTTGCGGCTTTGCTCAGGTGGTTTGGATCAGGGATAGATGCCGGTTACTTGACCGCAATGCTGGTGGCGGATGGGCTCTGGATTGCGGCCATCGCGCTGTACCTCATTGCCATGTGGCCCGCACTTACCGGATCGCGCTTGGCCTCACAGCCCTGACAGGACGATTGGTTTCCTGCGGCCCGTCTTGACTTTCGTTAAGGCAGTCGCGTCACCCCGTCTTCATTGTGCTTCTACTAGCTAATCGGCGCAAAGGAGAGCGCGATGCGAGAAGTCATGACAAAGAGCATGGCTCGCAATATTTTCTATGGCGGGTCACTGTTCTTCATTCTTATCTTTGTGGCCCTGTCGGCCCATTCCCATCTGTACATCGTCAATTCCGAGAACGCGGCGAAACTGGATGACAGCGTCGTCCGGGGCAAACATATCTGGGAAAAACACGCCTGCATCAACTGCCATACGATTCTGGGTGAAGGGGCTTACTTTGCCCCCGAAGTCGGCAACGTGATGACACGTTGGGGCGTTCTGGACGACCCGGAATCGGCCTTTGAAGCCCTCAAAGGCTGGATGGAAGCGCAACCGACCGAAATTCCCGGTCGCCGACAGATGCCGCAATTCAACCTCAGCGACGAAGAAATCCGCGATCTGACCAACTTCCTGATCTGGACAGACAATATCGACGCTCAGGGCTGGCCCCCGAATGAAGCGGGCTGAGAAGGGAACGGAGAAATGAAATACGAATCCCAAAAAATCGCCTATGCCTACTTTGCCGTAGCGATGGGCCTTTTCGTGATCCAGGTGCTGGGCGGCCTGCTGGCAGGTTGGATCTATGTATCCCCCAATTTCCTGAGCGAGCTGCTGCCGTTCAACATCGTGAGGATGCTGCACACCAACGCGCTGATCGTCTGGTTGATCCTGGGCTTCTTTGGCGCGGCTTACTTCCTGATCCCGGAAGAAGCCGAGCGTGAGATACACTCGACCAAGCTGGCCTATCTGCAGCTGCTGATCCTTGTGGTCGGCACGCTGGGCGTGGTGCTGACCTATACGTTCAACTTGTTTGAAGGGAACTGGTTGCTGGGCAAAGAGGGGCGCGAGTTCCTTGAGCAACCCAAATGGGTCAAGGCCGGTATCGTCGTGGCGGCGCTGATCTTCCTTTACAACGTGTCGATGACCGTTCTGAAGGGCAAGAAGACCGCGATCACCAACATCCTGTTGCTGGGTCTCTGGGGTCTGGCGCTGCTGTTCCTGTTTGCCTTCTACAATCCGGGCAACCTGTCCTTGGACAAGCAATACTGGTGGTATGTTGTTCACCTGTGGGTCGAAGGTGTCTGGGAACTGATCATGGCCTCGATTCTGGCCTACCTGATGCTGAAGCTGACAGGTGTGGACCGCGAAATAGTCGAGAAATGGCTCTATGTCATTGTCGCCGCCGCGCTGTTCTCAGGCATCTTGGGAACCGGCCACCACTACTACTGGATCGGTACCCCCGGTTACTGGCAGTGGATTGGATCGATCTTTTCAAGCCTCGAAGTGATCCCGTTCTTTGCGATGATGGCCTTTGCCTTCGTCATGGTTTGGAAGGGTCGTCGGGACCACCCCAACAAGGCTGCGCTGCTGTGGTCGCTGGGCTGTGCCACGCTGGCTTTCTTCGGTGCCGGTGTCTGGGGATTCCTGCACACGCTGCACGGGGTTAATTACTATACCCACGGCACACAGATCACCGCGGCCCACGGTCACCTGGCCTTCTACGGTGCCTATGTCTGCCTCAACCTGGCGATCTTCAGCTATGCAATGCCGATCCTGAAAAACCGGGATCCGTATAATCAGGTGCTGAACATGGGATCCTTCTGGCTGATGACCAGCGGCATGGTCTTTATGACGTTCGTGCTGACCTTTGGTGGAACCGTTCAAACGCATATGCAGCGGGTGATCGGTGATTACTTCATGGACGTGCAGGATCAGATCGCGATCTTTTACTGGATGCGCTTTGGATCTGGTCTGGTCGTGGTCCTTGGCGCGCTGTTGTTCATGTACGCCATCTGGGTGCCCCGGAAAGAGATCATCGAACCTGGTGCCGCTGAAACCCCTGCGGAGTGATGGATATGGATGGCTCCTTACAAATGGAACCGGGGGCGGTTGACGCCCCCTTCTACCTCGCCCAAGGCGACGAATGCGACTTGTTCACCGCCGCTTACAACAACGACCTGCCAGTCCTGCTGAAAGGTCCGACGGGCTGCGGGAAGACCCGCTTTGTCGCGCATATGGCCGCCCGTCTCGGCCGCCCGCTTTACACCGTGGCCTGCCACGATGACCTTGCTGCCGCCGACCTGATCGGGCGTTATCTGCTGAAAGGCGGGGAAACCGTCTGGGTCGATGGTCCGCTGACCCGCGCGGTGCGCGAGGGAGCTATTTGCTATCTGGACGAAGTGGTCGAGGCCCGCAAGGACGTGACTGTCGTGTTGCACCCGCTGACCGACGACCGGCGCATCCTGCCAATTGATCGCACCGGAGAGGAGCTTGAGGCCACCCCCGGCTTTATGCTGGTGGCATCTTACAACCCCGGATATCAGAACATCCTTAAAACCCTGAAACCCTCGACCCGGCAGCGGTTCATCTCGCTGGAATTCGACTTTCCTTCGCCTGAGATGGAAGCACAGGTTGTCGCCGAGGAAAGTGGCTTAACGCTCGAACGCTGTAAGCCACTCATCAGGTTGGCGGGCAAGCTGCGTGGGCTCAAGGGGCAGGATCTTGAGGAAGGTGTCTCTACCCGTTTGGTCGTTTATGCCGCGACACTGATCGCGCAAGGCATGTCAACAGACCGCGCCATCCTTGCCGCTATGATCGAGCCTCTGACCGATGACGAGGATGTCAAACGCGGGCTCCTCGATCTTGTCACGGCTGTCTTTGGGTGAGGCCAACTGATGGTTAAGATCGATTTTGAGCCATGGGAACCCGAAGAAACAATCGGGAAACTGTGGCACACCCTTGCCAGCCGCCTTGATGCACCCCAGGTGCACGATGGAGCCGCGGTCGACCTTTCCGAGGTCGCGGGGCGGCTGGCCGTCCTCTTCCGAGGATTGGGGGGTAGCCCGGGCGTCGAATTGCGCCCGGTCTCGCCCGAGGTCTCGCACCACCGCCTAAGCTGGCGACGCAGGTTGGGGACCGAAGTGGAATTGATGCCGCGCGCCTCGTTTGATGGCGAAGTGTTGCGATTGCCAGATCGGCTGGCCGTATTTCCAGCTCGCGAAGCCAATGGCGCACTGTATGTCTGGCTTGCGGCTGTCGCTGCCCACGCCGGAACCCGAATTGAAGAAGAAGACCCCCTGCGCGCCGATCTCAGCGCTCTAACAGCTGCGCAAGCGACGGTCTTGGCCACGCTGGACGATGCCCCCGGCCTGCGCCCGCTTTACACAGAGCTTTGCAAAGGCTTGCTGCACCAGCGCGATATTCCGAACCTGCCACCTGCAGAAGCCGCGGTCGAAGACCTGATCCGCCACATGCTGGGAGATCCTCAGCCCATGCCTGCGAAAGGCGAGCAGCTGTTGATGCTGGACAACGAACTCACCGCGCCGCGCGGGTACCAGAATTTCCGCCCGGTCCCTTTGTGGCCCGACCTGCGTGCCGTTGGGTTTTCCGAACACACCGAAGTTGAAAACCCCGATACCGAAGGCCCGCCTGAAGAAACTGGCGAAAAAACCCACCGCGCCCGCCGCCGCAAATCCGATCAAGCCTCGCGCAGTGACAGTTTCATTCTGCACAAGTTCGAAGCAATCCTCAGCTGGGCCGAGTTCCTCAATATCAACCGACGCATTGATGACGACGATCCCGACAATGCCAAAAAGGCCGCTGACGATCAGGAAGAGATCGGCCTTGGGCAAATCTCCAAAGGGCCGCCCACCAAGCTGAAACTGCATCTGGATCTCGCGCCCGAGGATGTGAACCGCGAGCGTTTGTCGGGCCGAATTCTCTATCCCGAATGGGACGTGCGCACCGGACGGTATCTGCCTGATCACGTCAACGTCCTTCTCTCGGATGCCGATATCCGCGAGGATGCCGCCGAATTCGGCAAAGACCCCGCCACCGCCCGCCGCATCCGCGCCGTCAAACGCCAGTTCGAAGCTCTTCGCCCAGGCCGTGTGATGACGCGCGGCCATCTGGATGGAGATCAACTGGATGTCGAGGCCGCCGTGCGCAGCGCCGTGGACCGAAAAGCCAGCGGTGAAGGAAACGAGCGCATTTGGATGCAATCCCGCCCAGAGGCCCGCGATCTGGCGGTATCGATCTTGCTGGATGTCAGCCGGTCCACTGAAAGCGCTGTCACAGGTCGCGCGGTGATCGACATCGAACGCGAAGCACTGGCGGCCCTGGCATGGGGTCTGAACGCCTGCGGCGATGATTTTGCCATCCATGCCTTCAGTTCGCTGAAACGCCAGCGTGTCTATGTCCAGCGCTGCAAGCGTTTTGATGAAGCTATGGGCACAACGGTTGAGCAACGCATCGCGTCGCTGCGGCCTGGCCACTACACCCGTCTTGGTGCAGCGATCCGCCATTGTTCGTCTGATCTGGCAGACCAGTCCCGCAAGCGTCGTTTGCTGCTGGTGATCACTGATGGCAAACCCAACGATCTGGACCATTACGAAGGCCGTCACGGCATCGAAGACACGCGGCAGGCGGTCCGCGAGGCCCGTCGGGTTGGCCAATCGGTCTTTGGCCTCACCATCGACAAAACCGGAAAAAGCTGGTTCCCACGCATGTTTGGGCAAGGGGGGTTTGCTGTCATCCCCGACCCACAACGCCTGACCATGGCCCTGCCGCAGATCTACCGCCAACTGGTCGGCGCATGAGCGACGCATCCCTCATCGACGAGCTGCCGGGCGAGTTGCTGATGTGGGTGCTCATCATCTCGGAACTGCTAGTATTTGGCGCAGGGCTTGTCGCCTTCATGAGCGTCCGCCTGACCGACCCGGTTGGCTTTGCCGAGGCGCAGTCTCATCTGTATCGCACCGGTGCGGCGCTGAACACGGCGGTTCTGGTCACATCCGGACACCTGGCGGCACAAGCGTTGCATTGGCGCCGTGCCGCCCAGCGCGTCGCGGCACGAATAGCCCTGATTGGCGCGTCCGCACTGGGTGTCGTTTTCCTGTTCATCAAGAGCACGGAATACGCAGGCAAAGCGGCGCAGGGCATCACCTTCGAGACCCACCCGTTTTTCATGTTCTACTATCTGCTGACGGGGTTTCACGCCGCCCATGTGCTGGCAGGTACTGCTATCCTGCTGCTGGTTGCCTGGCGGGATGACCCCCGCAACGTCGAGGCTGGCGCGCAATTCTGGCACATGGTCGATCTGGTGTGGATCATGTTGTTTCCAGTGATCTACCTGTTGGGATAAGAGCGGTGCCCAAAGCTTCATCTTTTCGCAAATACTCCCGCCGGAGGCACCCTAACCCTCTCTCATGCGCATGGCTCACTCTGTTGACGCTGAGTTCTGTCACAGCGCTACTGACGAAGCTGCCCGGCATGCCAGAGATTGCCGCAGCGGGTATACTGTTGCTTGCCTTGATCAAAACACGCGTAATTCTCGCCCGCTACCTCGACCTTGCCCAAAGTCCGGCCTGGTTGCGCGGGTTCACATTGGTTCTGACGGCTTTGGCGGTCGTGATCTTTGTTCTCTATTTGATTTGAGTGCGGAAAAGCCGCCCGACCGGGCGGCAATTCTCCAAACAAGTGACGCTTTGACTATTGTGCCGCCATCGGCATCCTTGCGATCTGACACCGCTGCCACAGAACCGACAATGCGCCGACCAGATGGGCGATATCTTCGTCCGTATGAACCGGAGATGGCGTGATCCGCAGACGCTCGGTGCCCTTGGGAACGGTTGGGTAGTTGATCGGCTGGATGTAAATACCGAATTCCTCCAACAGTGTGTCCGAGATGAATTTGCATTTGACCGGATCACCAACCATCACCGGGATGATGTGGCTTGGATTGTGCAGGTATGGAATACCTTCAGCATCTAACCGGGCTCGAACCTGTGCCACGCGGACCTTTTGCAAATCACGTTCACAATTTGACCGTTTCAGATGCCGGATCGAAGCCGCTGCGCCTGCCGCAATAGACGGTGGCAAAGCCGTTGTGAAGATAAACCCACTGGCAAAGCTGCGCACAAAATCACACAGCGCCACCGATGCCGCGATATAGCCGCCGACCACGCCGAATGCTTTGCCCAGTGTGCCTTCGATCACTGTCAGGCGATGCATCAGACCTTCGCGTTCGGCAATACCGCCACCACGTGGACCGTAAAGCCCAACGGCATGGACCTCATCCAGATATGTCATGGCGCCGTACTTGTCGGCCAGATCACAGATCTCTTTGATGGGGGCGATATCGCCATCCATGGAATAGACCGATTCAAAGGCAATCATCTTGGGGGCGTCACGATCTGCGGCAGCCAGCTTGGCCTCAAGATCTGCCAAATCGTTATGCCTCCAAATCACCTTCTGCGCGCGCGAATGGCGAATGCCTTCGATCATCGACGCGTGGTTCAATGCATCCGAGAACACGATCAAGCCTGGGATTTTAGCAGCGAGCGTTCCCAGGGCAGCCCAGTTCGACACATAGCCCGAGGTAAACAACAGCGCGGCTTCTTTGTCGTGCAGATCAGCAAGCTCTGCCTCCAACAGGACGTGATCATGCGTTGTTCCGGAGATGTTACGCGTGCCGCCTGCGCCCGCGCCACAACGGTCCAGCGCGTCATGCATAGCGCCGATTACCGCAGGATGTTGTCCCATGCCCAGGTAGTCGTTCGAACACCAGATCCGCACGTCGCGATGGATGGTGCCATCAGTCTGCCGCGCGTTTGGGAAAGACCCGCAGCGCCGTTGCAGGTCGATGAAAACGCGGTAGTTTCCTTCGTCCCTCAGATCATCGAGGCTGCCGCTAAAAAATCGCTCGTAATCCATCTCGCTTGCTCCCGGGAATACTGGCTTTGGCCGAGCGTAGGCGCGCGGCGCCCCCGGTGACATGACAATTGTCAAGTTCGGGCAACAGAAAAAGACGGGTGCGCGAGATACCGGTTTCGGATAGCCTGTAGATGAGGGATGTACCGGTCAGATCACCGACCAGGGAAAAGGGGGACCCTTCGTGGCGTATGAAGCACAAAAAGCGATCGCTCGACAGTCGCTTTTGCTTAAGAGCTTACCGGAACACCATATCGACACGTTGCTCAGCCATGCGATCTGGCGGGAATATGACAGGGGCGAGACGATCTTTCTTCAAGAGGAAGAAGCCAAGGCCATTCATGTGGTGCTGGCGGGATGGGTCAAATTGTTCCGCATGTCACCATCCGGCGCCGAGGCTGTGGTAAGTGTCTTTACCCGTGGCGAAAGCTTTGGTGAGGCTGTTGCCTTGCGCAATGTCCCCTACCCTGTTTCCGCTGAAGCTGTATCCCCTTGCCAAGTCATGCATCTGCCCAGCCCGGTTCTGCTGTCCCTGATGCGCGAAGACGCGGAAATCGGCGTTTCGATTCTGGCGGCTACGTTTACCCATTTGCATTCTCTGGTGTCCCAGCTTGAACAACTGAAGGCGCAGACTGGTGCGCAAAGGGTGGCCGAGTTTTTGTTGAACCTGTGCGACAGTGACACCGGGGATTGTGATGTTGAACTGCCATATGACAAATTGCTGATTGCCGGACGTTTGGGCATGAAACCCGAGAGCCTGAGCCGCGCGTTCTCACGGTTGAAATCCGTTGGCGTTAAGATCAACCGAAACCACGCAGAGATTGCCAATATTGAAGCATTACGGGATTACGCTGACAGCGACCATCAGAGAGGCCGCCTGGCGGGCATCGCTGCGGTTCCCCGCAGCGGGAACCAATCTTAACGGATTTTCTTACCTCGTTCCGCGTTCACCGCGCTCGGGCCGCTGGGAATCACTAATGTCTCAAAGCTGTAGGTCTTTACCCGAACCGGCCTTCGCGCCTTTCAGGAAACCTTGCGCGGCAGTTGCTGCGGCGGTGATGTGCGCCTCAACAGCCTGACGGGCGGCATTCGGGTCACGGCTGAGGATCGCATCGTGGATTGCCGTCAACTGTTTCAGCCCCTTACCGTCGCGACTGCGGGTCGAAAGCGTCAAGGCGCGTAGGCGACTGATCCTACCGTTAAGGCGCTGAACAATCTCCCAAGCTACGATATGTCCCGCCTCCTTGAAGATAAGCTCGTAAAAGCGCGTCGTGGCCTGCAAGAGATTGGCCCATTCAGTGTCACCCATTGCCGTCTTTACAGCGTTCAGGGCGCGGTCAAGTTCGGGGGCAAAATTCTGCCCATAACGTTGGGCACAGGCCGCAGCTGCTGCGCCTTCAAGTAACAGGCGTACATCATAAATCTGCTTGGCTTGAGCCCAGTCCAGGGTCGAGACAACGGGGCCACGGTTGGGAAGGACTTCCACCAGACCCTCCGCTTCCAGAAAACGAATTGTCTCGCGGATCACCGTCCGACTGACGCCAAGCTGATCACAGAGCGGTCGCTCGACAAGTCGCTGACCAGGGGCAAAACGTCCATCAATGATCGCTTCGCGCAACCTGTCTTGCACAATATCGCGCAGGGTCTGTGGCGCTTTGTCGATTTTTTGCAAAGGGGGTTCTGAGGATTTCATCAGGGATTTCGTATCCGCGTTGGGTTCTGAGGACAAGTAAGATTGACCTATCATAGTATGGTATACCATATTACCAATCGAATCACATCATCAAAGGAACACCCAATGCCCGCTGAGGTTCGCAAAACGCTTCTGTATGAAGAAAATACGCTGATCGAAGGCGGCAAGGTGGCTGAAAACCCGCTAAAGCTGATTGCTGCGATGGCTGTAATCCGCAACCCATGGGCCGGTGCGGGCTTTGTCGACGACCTGTCCCCCGAGATCCGCGATTGCGCCCCGGGACTGGGGCAGATGCTGACTGAAATGATTTTGAACGCCGCCGGGAGCGGCGACCATGTCGAAGCCTATGGAAAATCTGCAATCGTCGGATTGAACGGTGAAGTCGAACATGCCTCGGCCCTGATTCACACCTTGCACTTTGGCAACCACTATCGGAACGCGGTCGGGGCAAAATCTTATTTGTCGTTCTGCAACACGCGGGGTCCGGCCAATGCGCCGTTGATGATCCCATTGATGGACAAGAACGACGGGGGCAGGCGGTCGCACTATCTGACGATCCAGACGTCGGTCGCGGATGCGCCAGCTGCGGATGAGATTCTGATCGCGCTTGGGGCCTCGATCGGTGGTCGCCCGCATCACAGGATCGGCGATCGATATCAGGACCTCAAGGAATTGGGCCATGACGTTGACAACCCGGCAGCTGTCTGAGTCTGCAAGCCACGTGACGTTCAGAGATCACGGCGCGGGTACGCCTGTGGTTTTGCTGCATGGCGTTGGAATGCAATCAGCCGCCTGGGAACCGCAGATCGCCTCGCTGTGCCAAACCGGTCGGGTGATCGCAGTTGATATGCCGGGACATGGGGGCAGCGCGCCCTTGCCAATGGACAGCCAATTGCCCGATTTCGTGGCGTGGTTGCATGATGTCGTACAAACCTTGGACCTTGGCCCAGTGGCCGTTGCAGGGCATTCCATGGGCGCGTTAGTCGCTTTGGGATTTGCTATTGAATACCCGGATTTGACGTCCCGTGTCGCCTTGCTGAATGGCGTCTACCGCAGGGATGCCGCCGCCACCGAGGCGGTGATCGCGCGCGCAGCAGAAATCACTGCAGGCCGCTTTGATCTTGAAACCCCACTTACGCGATGGTTCGGCAACAACCCCATCGAAAAAACTGCACGAGCCAAGGTCGCGGAATGGCTCAGCTCGGTCGATCAAGATGGATACGCCACAGCCTATGCCGCCTTTGCACGTGGTGACGCAACATATGCCGACAGAATGGCATCGCTAGAATGCCCATTGCTGGCAATCACAGGTGACGGTGACCCAAACTCGACCCCTGAAATGGCAAGCGCCATGGCGGCAGCCGTGGAAAATGGTCGCGCTGTGATCATCAAAGGGCATCGCCATATGGTAAACCTAACCGCACCTGACACTGTGACGGCGCATCTTTTGGACTGGCTCGACCAGGGCCAGCCCATCCTGCAAAGGAAGCTGCAATGACCCCGAATGATACGCGCGCTTTGCGCAATGCTTTTGGAACTTTCATGACCGGCGTCACAGTTGTGACCTCGCAGGATAAATCCGGTCACCCGCTTGGATTTACCGCCAACTCGTTCACTTCGGTGTCGCTGGATCCGCCCTTGGTACTGGTCTGCCTCGCCAATAGCTCGCGCAACTATGACGCCTTGGTGCAGGCCGAGGGGTTTGCCGTAAATGTCCTGTCCGAAACCCAGATCGACATTTCGAATACTTTTGCGCAACCCGTCGAAGATCGGTTTGCAGACATTGACTGGCGCCACGGGCCGCAAGGTTCACCGATCCTGGACGGCGTGTCGGCTTGGTTTGATTGCACCTTACATCAGACCGTGGACGCGGGTGATCACGTGATCCTGATCGGTGCTGTCAAAGCCTTTGACAGCGCATCGGCACCGGGGCTTGGATATGCGCAAGGAGCGTATGTGACGCCTTCAACCGCGGCAGAGGCGCTTTCGCAAAACACCAATCTGGTCGTGTCCGCCCTGATCGAGCGGAACGGAGAGATATTGCTGGTCGATGATGGAGCCGGAGGGCTTGGGTTGCCCGAAATGGTCGCAACCAAGCTGGGGGCGACGACGGCACTGAAACAGCTGATCGAAAACACCGGCCTGACGGCGCAGCCAGGATTTGTCTATTCCGTGTTTGAAGATATCGGTCGCAAAATTCAGCACATCTCGTTCCTGTGTCAGGCTGAACAGGGTATCCCGAAGACCGGCGCTTTTGTGCCACTGGAGGCGTCGTCTTTTCACGATGTCACGGATCGCGCCATCCTGACCATGCTGGAACGTCTGGCCGAAGAAGCCGAGCTTGGTAACTTCGGCATCTACTATGGCAATCAGAATTCAGGCGAAGTTCGCCCGGTCGCGACAAAGGGTCTTTGAAATGCACTTTTCCTTGTTTGTTCATATGGAGCGCACCTCGCCAGATCAGGATCAACGCCAGCTGTATGATGACTTTCTAGCACTTGCCAAAATGGCCGATGAAGGCGGCATGCATGCTGTCTGGACCGGTGAGCATCACGGGATGGATTTCACCATTTCGCCGAACCCGTTCCTCAATCTGGTCGATCTGGCGCGGCAAACCAAAAACGTGCGGCTGGGCACAGGTACCATCGTGGCACCGTTCTGGCACCCGATACGGTTGGCAGGTGAGGCCGCAATGGCGGATATGATCGTCGAAGGTCGTCTGGATCTGGGCATTGCGCGCGGCGCCTATAACTATGAATACCAGCGCATGATGCCCGGCATGGACGCATGGGAGGCTGGCCAGCGCATGCGCGAAATTATTCCCGCGCTACAGGGATTATGGCAAGGCGACTATGCGCAGGATGGCGAATTTCACGCGTTTCCGACCGCGACGTCTTCGCCCAAACCTGTACAGGATGGCGGGCCGCCAATATGGGTTGCCGCGCGCGATCCCAACACACATGAGTTTGCGGTCGAAAACGGGTGCCATGTACAGGTCACGCCCCTTTGGCAGGGCGATGAAGAGATCATCCGACTTATGGAGACGTTCAATGCGGCCTGTGCGAAATTCCCAGATGTTCCGCGCCCCAGGATCATGTTGCTGAACCACACCTATATCGCCTCGGACGCGGAAGATGTCAGGTTGGCGGCTGAAGAGATCAATCGCTTTTATTGTTATTTCGGCGCGTGGTTCAAAAACGAACGGCCCGTGTCTCAGGGGTTGATCAAGACCCTGACGGACGAAGAAATCTCGGCGCATCCGTTCTATTCACCCGAGGCAATGATACGCGACAGTATTATTGCAACGCCCGAGGACGCGATCAAGCGCATCAAGGCCTACGAGGATCTGGGATATGACGAGTATTCGTTCTGGATCGACAGCGGGATGAGTTTCGAGCGCAAAAAGGCATCGCTGGAACGGTTCATCAAAGACGTCATGCCAGCCTTCGCCTGAGGAGAAGAAATGCAGCAGTTTCAACAATATATCGGCGGCAGGTTCTCGGACGGGTCCGCGCGATTTGAAAGCCGCGATCCCGCAACCGGGTCGGTTTGGGCGATGATGCCCGAAGCGAAAACCGCAGATGTGAACGCAGCGGTGGACGCGGCCGAAACGGCGTTCTTCGCATCGGAATGGGCGGGGATGACGGCCACTGCCCGTGGTAAGCTTTTGTACCGTCTTGCCGATCTGGTCGCTGAAAACGCGCAAGTGTTGGCTCAACTGGAAACCCGAGACACGGGTAAGATCATCCGCGAGACATCGGCTCAGATTGCCTATGTCGCCGAGTATTACCGGTACTATGCCGGGCTTGCCGACAAAATCGAAGGGGCGCATCTGCCCATCGACAAACCGGATATGGAGGTCTGGCTGCGGCGCGAGCCTGTGGGCGTCGTGGCCGCAGTGGTGCCTTGGAATTCGCAATTGTTCCTGTCGGCTGTGAAAATCGGGCCTGCTCTGGCTGCGGGGTGCACGGTGGTTTTGAAAGCGTCCGAGGACGGCCCTGCCCCGATGCTTGAATTTGCTCGCATCTTTGATCAGGCCGGGTTTCCTGCCGGTGTTTTGAATGTGATCACCGGTTTTGGACCCGAATGCGGCGCGGTGCTGACCAGCCACCCCAAGGTCGATCATGTTGCCTTCACCGGTGGGCCGGAAACTGCGCGCCAAGTGGTGCGAAATTCTGCTGAAAACCTTGCATCGACGTCATTGGAACTGGGCGGGAAATCACCGTTCATCGTGTTCGAAGACGCCGATATCGAAAGTGCGGTCAACGCGCAGATCTCGGGTATTTTTGCAGCCAGCGGCCAAAGCTGCGTCGCAGGATCGCGATTGATCATATCCGGCAAAATCAAAGACGCGTTCCTGACCCGTCTGACGGAAAAAGCGGCAAGCGTCGTGATTGGCAGTCCCGATGACATGGCAACCGAGGTCGGCCCGCTTTGTACTGAAGGTCAGATTCGAACAGCCGTTGACTTGATTGCAGCGTCTCAGGCTGCAGGGGCCAAAGTGATCACTGGTGGATCACCTCTGGATTGCGACGGTAACTACTTCCCCCCCACAGTCATTGATTGCTCGGACGCGCCAAACGCGCCGTGTCTGACGAATGAGTTCTTCGGGCCAGTGTTGTCTGTTCTGAGTTTTGACACCGAGGATGAAGCACTGCAATTGGCAAATGACTCCAAATTTGGGCTGGCGTCCGGTGTGTTCACCAAGGACCTGACCCGCGCACACCGCATGACGCGCAGCCTTCGTGCCGGGGTCGTGTGGGTCAACACCTACCGGGCGGTCAGCCCGATTGCGCCGTTTGGTGGGCACGGTTTGTCCGGGTTTGGGCGCGAAGGCGGCCTACAATCCGCGTTGGATTATACCAAGGTCAAAGCGATCTGGTTGCGCACCAGCGATGATCCGATCCCAGATCCGTTTGTTATGCGCTAGCCCGATGGGCTGAAGCGCCTCAGATATTCGTCAGATGGGCACCCAGCCTCTTCAACATGCGGCAACACAACTCTAGCTGTTCCAGTTCAAGATACTCATCTGGTTTATGGGCCTGATTTATGGAACCGGGACCACACACAACCGCATGTGTGCCTAGTTGTTGGAACAAACCGGCCTCGGTTCCAAATGCAACAAGGTCGGTTCCGTTCGCACCCGTCAGTTTGGTCACCAAATCCCGCGCAGCGTTCTGCGCCATAGGCTCAAGCCCGGTAACCTCGGCTATGGTTTCAAGCTCAATATCGGCCAGCGGGTGAACGGCTTTCATCCCGGGTTTCAGCGTTCCATCGACGTAGTCGGCCACCTTGCTGTTGACAAAATCCGCGTCGGTCAATTGAACCGGGCGCATTTCCCAATCGACCTCGGCCTTTCCAACAATCACGTTATGAGCCACGCCGCCCGAGATGCGCCCGATGTTGATGGTACTCCACGGCGGGTCGAACTTGCTGCTTTCGGGTGCCCTTGCTTTCAACGCTTCGCGCAGTTCCAGCAATTTTGCCACATAGCGCGCGGCGTATTCAGCCGCATTCACCCCGACATCCGGCGCCGATCCGTGCCCTTCAAGACCAGTGAACCGCGTGGTGTATTCGTAACACCCTTTGTGGCCTTCAATAACCCGCATCTCGGTGGGTTCACCGACGATTGCAATATCAGGGACAATTCCTTTTTCTAGCAGATCCGCGACCAGGTTTTGTGCGCCCAGACACCCTGTCTCTTCATCATAGGTGAACGCAAAATGCAGTGGCTGGCTTAGGCACGCGGCATCAATCTGTTCAGCCAGCGCTATGGACGCCGCGATGAAACCCTTCATGTCGCACGTTCCGCGGCCGTAGAGCTTGCCGTCCCGTTCCGTCATGTCAAAGGGGTTGCTGGTCCAATCCTGATCGGTGACAGGCACGACATCGGTATGGCCCGACAGCATGATACCGCCGGGCAGATCTGGCCCCAGCGAGGCAAACAGATTGGCCTTGGCGCCGCTGTCATCATGGGTCACGATACACCGCGCGCCCAGCGCATTCAGCTGTTCCGAAAGATAGTCAATGAGCTGCAGGTTCGAATCCGACGAAACCGTTGGGAAAGCGATCAAATCCCGTAAAATCTCGACAGAACGGTTCAGCATTCCAAGATCACAAGCAAGCTGTGCGAAAACGAGGGAAAGCGGGCGTTTTCCGATTGCATAGATGCGGGGTCAGTGTGCGACATCGACAATTCCGTTGCGGGACAAATCCAGTTGACACAACTGCACCAATCGGCTCACGTCAATAGGTCGAGTATTTGGAGGGGAAATGCGGCTTATCAACAACCCACATCGGGGGGGACAGAAACTGATCCCATCCGCGCCTTACCCTTCAACAAATGCGGCGCGTGTCGCAGATTTGCTTTCACGATGCCCAGCGGCAAAAGAGACACCGCTTGTCGAGGCTGAAGGCCTGGCGCCTGTCGCGCGCCTGTGGGTCAAGGACGAACGACACCGCATGAATCTGGGTTCTTTCAAGGCCCTCGGGGCGGCTTACGTGATCGCACGGCACGCAGCAGACAAAACGGACGCGCCTGGCGCGACGACTTTGAACGGCACTACTTACGTGACGGCCAGCGCTGGCAATCACGGGATGAGCGTTGCAGCCGGCGCAAAGATTTTTGGCGCCAATGCCGTCGTATATATTGCCGAAACGGTTCCTGAAAGCTTTGCCGAACGCCTGCGCGCGCAAGATGCGCAAGTGGTTCGCAGTGGCCACGACTATGCCGCCAGCATGGATGCGGCCAGCGCCGCCGCCCGCGACAATGGGTGGATTTTGCTGTCTGATAGTTCCTGGGAGGGATACTTTGAACTGCCTCACACCCTGATGGAAGGCTATCTTCAGATGGCGTCCGAGGCGGTTGATCAATGTTCCGAAACCCCGAAGCATATTCTGTTGCAAGCAGGCGTTGGTGGCCTTGCAGGCGCCGTCGCGGCCTACGCCCGAACAGCCTGGGGCGACGCGCCGGACATCATCGTTGTCGAGCCCGAAGTCGCACCCGCCCTGCAAGCCAGCATTGAGGCCGGGAAGTGCGTTTTCGCTGATGGGCCAGACAGCATCATGGGGCGTCTCGACTGCAAGGAACCGTCGTTGATCGCATTGAACGGCTTAGCGAGAGACGCGGATCGTTTCCTGACCTTGACCGATAGTGAAGTGACCGATCAGTTGTGTGCAATGGCCAAAGCCGGGCTTGAAACCACAGCTTCGGGCGGGGCCGGAATTGCCGCTGTGCTGAACCGCGACATCAGGGCCGCCTTGGGCATCGATGCAGGGTCACGCGTCTTGTGTTTTCTGTCCGAAATCGCCGAATGAGAGGTTTTGATCAGGTCGAATTTGAAGCGCGCACACAGCGCGCCCAGGATCTGATGAACGCATCGGGTCTTTCGGCCCTTTTGCTGACCACCGAAACGGACGTGCGATATTTTACGGGGTTTCTGACCCGCTTCTGGGAAAGCCCGACCCGCCCCTGGTTTCTGATCGTTCCGGCCAACGGTACGCCCGTAGCGGTAGTCCCGTCCATCGGAGCGGCGCTGATGGGTCAAACATGGATCAATGACATTCGAACCTGGATCGCACCTGACCTGCACGATGACGGTGTATCATTGCTGGCTGACGCGCTGAATGAACTCACCCCCGGCGACGGCACAATCGGGATGCCCGACGGACACGAGACGCATGCACGCATTCCGCTGGCCGATCTCAACCGTTTGTACGGCGAGATAGGTGGGCGCAATATAGCAGGGGACAACGGGATCCTGCGTCAGCTACGAATGGTCAAATCTGCCGCCGAGATTGCCAAGATCGAGACCGCATGTGACGTTGCAGGTCGCGCTTTTGCGCGCGTGCCCGACATTGCCCGGGCCGGGGTGGCACTGGACGAGGTGTTTCGCAGGTTTCAAATGCTGTGCCTTGAGGAAGGCGCTGATTGGGTGCCCTATCTGGCCGGTGGTGCGGAACCCGGCGGTTACACAGATGTAATCTCACCCGCGCGCGCTACGCCCTTGGTGGATGGCGATGTCTTGATGCTGGACACCGGTCTCGTCTGGGATGGATACTTCTGCGACTATGACCGCAACTGGTCCATCGGCTGTGCCCAACCAGAAGTGAAATCGGCTTATGCACGGCTTATCGAAGCCTCGGACGCCGCCTTTGACTTGGCAAGGCCCGGGACCACAGCGGCGGACCTGTTTCACGCCATGAACGCGGTGCTTACAGCAGATGCCGAAAGCACGGATGCCGGGCGTCTGGGGCACGGTTTGGGAATGTCTTTGACCGAGTGGCCCTCGCTTATTCCGACGGATCATACCGTATTGCAACCGGGCATGGTGTTGACACTTGAACCGGGCATTGCGGTCAACAACAAGATCCTGGTTCACGAAGAAAACATCGTTATCACGGAGGGTGATCCGCGCTTTATCAGCCCGCGTATCGGGCCGGAGATGATCGAACTATGACTCTGATTCCCTACACACTGGACGCGGATGATCCCAAAGCCACACCGATGGGGCTGATCGTTCTGCAGACCGACGAAACACTGGAACCGGAGTTCAGCGCCTATTTCTCGGACCGGGCGTACCCGATCCATGTCAGCCGTATTCCAAGCGGCATTGAAGTGACCACAGACAGTTTGGCTGAAATGGAAACCGCCCTGCCTGCAGTAGCCGGATTGTTGCCCAGTGCCCGGCCCTACCGCGTTGTCGGTTATGGGTGCACATCTGCCAGTTCCGTCATCGGATCTGATCGCGTGGCGCAGCTGGTCAAGCAAACCTGCGATACGGTCGAGGTCACAAACCCGCTGCGGGCCGCTGCAGCTTGCGCCGAAGACCTCGGCGTTTCAAAATTTGCCCTTTTGTCGCCCTATATTGAAGAGGTCAACGTCCCGCTGCGTCGTGCATTTGCCCAAAATGGCATAAGCACGGATGTCTTCGGCACGTTTGGCGAAGCAGAGGAAGCAAAGGTTGTTCGTATCTCGGGTCAGTCCGTTATCGACGCTGCGACGCAGTTGGGCTCGGACCCATCAGTGGATGCCGTTTTTCTGAGTTGCACCAATCTCAGGACCATGTCGGCCATCCCAGAGATTCGCGCCAGAATCGGAAAGCCGGTGCTTTCCAGCAATCAAAGCCTGGCATGGCATATGAAGACGCTAAATAACGCGAATTGAGTTATCAATTCGATATCTCAATTGGCAAAAACAGCATTCATTGTTGCATTACATGTTCGGCTTGGTCTTAACTGATTCCACTGATCAATGAAATCCGATGCCTTCGGATAATCATTTGACGAAACAGGGGGTCTTGTGACCGAAACATCAAACGACGCCGCGTTTGTCGAATTTCAACGCGTTCAAAAGTCTTATGATGGCGAAATTCTCGTCGTTAAGGACCTCAATCTGGCTTTGCCAAAAGGTGAGTTTCTGACAATGCTTGGGCCGTCAGGGTCGGGCAAGACAACTTGCCTGATGATGTTGGCCGGGTTCGAAACCGCCACCCATGGTGAAATCCTTCTTGATGGGCGCCCCATCAACAATATCCCGCCGCATAAGCGCGGAATAGGCATGGTTTTTCAGAACTACGCATTGTTCCCGCATATGACAGTGGCCGAAAACCTCTCATTCCCGTTGGAAGTCCGTAAAATGGGCAAGTCCGACCGTGAGGCAAAGGTCAAACGCGCGCTGGATATGGTACAGATGGGCGAGTTTGGCAGTCGTCGGCCCGCGCAATTGTCGGGGGGGCAGCAGCAAAGGATCGCTCTGTCACGCGCTCTGGTGTTCGAGCCCGAGCTTGTTCTGATGGACGAGCCTTTGGGCGCATTGGATAAGCAATTGCGCGAGCACATGCAGTTCGAAATTACCCGGCTGGCGCACGAGTTGGGGATCACCACCGTGTATGTCACCCATGACCAGACCGAGGCGTTGACAATGTCCGACCGCGTGGCCGTGTTTGACGATGGGCGCATTCAGCAACTGGCACCGCCCGATCAGCTGTATGAGGAACCAGAAAACAGCTTCGTGGCGCAGTTCATCGGTGAGAACAACACTTTGGAAGGTGTCGTGAAATCGATCGATGGCGACACCTGCGTGGTTCAGTTGGATGACGGGTCCGAAATTGATGCTGTTCCGATCAACGTCCACAAGGCGGGCGAGCGGACCAAAGTGTCGATCCGGCCGGAACGGGTCGAATTCAACAAAGACCGCCTGCACGCCGATGCGCATACGCTGAAAGCTACGGTCAAAGAGTTCATATATATGGGCGATGTTTTCCGGTTCCGCATGTCGGTGGCTGGCAATGACGAATTCATTGTCAAAACACGCAACGCGCCGGACGCCGTCCGGCTTGCCCCCGGTCAGGAGATCGAGATTGGCTGGCTGGCTCAAGATTGTCGTGCGTTGGACGCATAGACCAAGCTGCGCGAAACAAGCGGAGCTAAGCTGAGGGACCGGCTGGTGAAAACCCGTGCATTGGCCGAACAAATACAAGACGGGATAAACTGGGAGTAACACATGAAACCAACAAAAACCTTACTGACGGCTGCTGCTCTGGCGACGGCGGCGGGCAGCCTGTCTGCCGAAGAGATGACCATCGTGTCCTGGGGCGGCGCTTATTCCAATTCACAGCTGAAGGCCTATCACGAGCCCTATTCGGAAAAGACAGGTGTCACCATCCTGAATGACGACAGTTCGGCAGAAGCGGTGGCAAAGCTGCGCGCCATGAACGAAGCGGGCAACATCACGTGGGATGTGGTTGACGTCGTGGCTGCTGATGCGATTCGTCTGTGCGACGAAGGTCTGGCGATGGAGATCGACCCGGACACCATGCTGGCGCCAGCACCTGATGGCACATCCGCCGCAGATGATTTTGGTGACCTGCTCGTCAGCGACTGCTTTATTCCGCAGATCGTTTACTCGACCACTTTCGGGTATCGCACCGATATGGTGGGTGACACCCCGCCAACCGATATCTGCGCCGTTTTCGATCTGGAAACCTATCCGGGCAAGCGTTCGCTGGAAAAGCGCCCGATCAACAACATGGAATGGGCGCTACTGTGTGACGGCGTAGCCAAGGACGACGTTTATAGCGTTCTGGAAACCCCTGAAGGTCAGGATCAGGCGTTGGCCAAGCTTGGCACTATCAAGGACAGTGTCGTTTGGTGGTCTGCCGGTGCGGACACACCGCAACTTCTGGCGGATGGCGAGGTTGTCATGGGCTCGACCTACAACGGTCGTCTATTCAGCGTGATCGAAGAGCAGAAGCAACCTGTAGCCATGCTGTGGGACGCACAGGTGTTCGATCTGGATGGTTGGATCATCCCGGCAGGCCTGAGCGAAGAGCGTCAGAAACGCGCGCTGGACTACATCATGTTCGCAACCGACACCCAGCGTCTGGCAGATCAGGCCAAGTACATCTCGTACGGTCCGGCCCGCGCATCTTCGGCTCCGCTGGTTGGTCAGCACGCCGACCTGGGCATCGAAATGTCGCCGCATATGCCGACCGATCCGGAAAACGCCAAGAACACGTTCCTGTATAACTACGAGTTCTGGGCAGATTACCGTGACGACATCGACGCCAAATTCCAGGCGTGGCTGGCGCAGTAAGCTCCGCTTGCATTGATAAATCTGTCGAGGGCGGTGCGCCGCCCTCTGACCCAAGAAAAACCAAGGGGCAACGATGACTGACGCAAGCCAAAACGCGGGACCTATGCTGGCAGCGGACGGTACACCGCTAAAGCAGTCGCTGGCGCGTTCTCTACGACGGCAAAAGCTGCGTGCATTGCTACTTGTGGCCCCTCTGCTTCTGTTCGTGATGTTTTCCTTTATCGTCCCGATCGCCTCGATGCTATTCCGCTCGGTTGAAAACGGCATTGTAGAAAACACGCTTCCGTTGACGGTCCAGGCGCTGAGCACATGGGACGAACAAAGCGGCGAATTGCCGGAAGAAGACGTTTACGATGCGTTTGTCCGCGATATGGTCGTTGCCATCGACAACAAACAGCACACCCGATTGGGATCGCGTCTGAACTACGAAGAAACCGGTATGTCTTCGATGTTCCGCAGGTCCGGTCGTCAGCTGAATAAGCTGGACCCCGAAACCGACGGCCCGTTCAAGGACCAACTGATCGAGATTCACGACGGCTGGGGCGATCTGAAGACCTGGGCCGTGATCAAAACCCACTCACCCGCGGTCACCAACGGCTATTTCCTGAACGCTGTGGACATGCGCCGCACACCCGAAGGCGCGCAATCACAGCCCGAAGACAAGCAGATCCTGATTAAGTTGTTTGGCCGAACGCTGTTCATGTCACTGGTGATTACCGCGTCCTGTATCCTGTTGGCCTACCCGGTGAGCTACCTTTTGGCGACCTTGCCGATGCGTGTGTCGAACCTGCTGATGATCCTGGTGCTATTACCGTTCTGGACATCCTTGCTGGTGCGAACGTCAGCTTGGAAGGTTATGCTGCAACAACAAGGTGTGATCAACGATACGCTGGTCTGGCTTGGGCTTGTCGCCGATGATGCCAGGCTGATCATCATCAACAACCAGATCGGCACGATCATCGCCATGACGCACATCCTGCTGCCGTTCATGATCCTGCCGATGTATTCCGTGATGCAGACGATACCGCCATCTTACACGCGCGCGGCAAAATCCATGGGCGCAACCAACTGGACAACGTTCTGGCGCATCTACTTCCCGCAATCCATTCCTGGGATTGGTGCGGGCTCGATCCTCGTCTTTATTCTGGCGATCGGCTATTACATCACGCCCGAGATCGTTGGCGGCACCAAGGGTGTCTTCATTTCGAACCGGATCGCCTATCACATCTCGTCCTCGCTGAACTGGGGGTTGGCAGCCGCCTTGGGCACGATCCTGTTGGCGGTGGTACTGCTGCTCTACTGGGTCTACGACAAGATCGTGGGCATCGATAACGTGAAGTTGGGATAATCAAGATGGCAGCACTTACACCAATATCCCGCAAACCCATGTCCGTCGTCCTGCCCATCGTGGCGCTGGCTGGTGCTTTCGCCGGCATGTTTGTCGGCGCTGGCAACGGATCGATCCCCTTGGGCATTCTGGGCGGCGCTGTTCTGATGACAGGCTTGGCTTGGGTCTTTATCAACGTTCTCAAGAATGAACAGATGGCGCGCTGGATCACTATTCTGGCCTTTGGGATCGCCGGTATTCTACTGTCAGGTCCGATGGGCGGCGTTTTGGGGCTGCTGGGCGGCTGGTTCTTTGCTTGGTTTATCTATTGGTTGTACGAAGGGCGGTACCGCCAAAAGCTGCTGCCCTACCTGACGGCGAAACAGGTTTTTTATCACTATCTGTTCCGGGTGATCTGCGGCGCGATCTTTGTCTTTCTGATCACGCCCATCCTTGTGGTCCTGCCCCTGTCGTTCAACGCGCAGGACTTCTTCACCTTCACGCCCGAGATGTTGCGGCTGGACCCCGAGGGGTACTCACTCAAGCATTACCGTGACTTCTTCACCAACAATGAATGGCAGCGCAGCTTCAAAAACTCGCTGATCATTGCGCCCATCGCCACCGTCATTTCGGTGTCGCTTGGCACATTGGCGGCGATCGGGCTCAGCCAATCCCATGTGCCCGGACGGCGCGCAATTATGGGCATTTTGATATCCCCTATGATCGTACCCCTGATCATCTCGGCCACGGGCATGTTCTTCTTCTACAGCGACATCGGGCGGTTCCTGGAGGGTACGCTGGGTATGAACAAGAACTTTGTGGGCTATCTGAAGGTCATCCTTGCTCATGCCGTTTTAGGCATTCCCTTTGTGATCATCACTGTGACTGCCACACTGGTCGGCTTTGACAGGTCCCTGACACGCGCTGCCGCCAATATGGGGGCTGGTCCGGTGCGCACGTTCTTTTCGATCCAGATGCCGCTGATCCTGCCGGGTGTGATCTCGGGCGGGTTGTTCGCCTTCATCACCTCGTTCGATGAGGTTGTCGTGGTGTTGTTTGTGGGATCGGCCAGCCAGAAAACGCTGCCATGGCAGATGTTCACTGGCCTTCGTGAACAGATCAGCCCGACCATTCTGGCCGTGGCAACGATCCTTGTGGTGCTGTCCATCGGGCTGCTGGCAACGGTCGAGTTGCTGCGGCGGCGGTCGGAACGCTTGCGGGGTCTCTCGCCTGCTTGACGGGGCGTCCTGTCTGATCTAACGATTCACCCGTTCACCCCAGTCGCGATGGCGTCGCGGCATCATCGGGGGTGATCGGCTCTCGGACCCCGAGACCGCCTGTCCTGAACGCCGGGACATGTGGCCGGGTATTGCCGCCCGGCATAGATGAGAGACCAAAAGATGAGTGATACATCAAACCGCCCCGAATTCTTCACCTGTCACAACGGCGAAAAAGCCGCCCTGCCGTTCAGCAAAGACGAATACGCACGCCGATTGACTGCGCTGCGATCGATCATGGCCGCACGTGATATTTCCGCGGTACTGCTGACTTCGATGCAGAACATCGCCTATTACTCGGGCTTTCTGTACTGCTCGTTCGGGCGTCCCTATGGCTGCGTGGTCACGCAAGATGCCTGCACGACCGTCTCGGCCAATATCGATGCTGGTCAACCGTGGCGACGTTCGGTCGATGACAACGTCATCTACACCGACTGGAAACGCGACAATTACTGGCGCGCGGTCGCCGACCTGATCGAAGGTGCCAAGCGCATTGGGATTGAAGGCGACCACATGACGCTTGCCGCCCGCGACACCGCGTTGGCAATGCTGGGAGCGCCGGAGCTGGTCGATATCGCGCCGGACACGATGGCGGCGCGCATGATCAAGTCAGCCGACGAGATCGCGTTGATCAAAGGCGGTGCTCATACCGCTGACGTCGGCGGTGCCGCCATCCATGCGGCAATCCGCGAAGGCGCAACCGAGATCGAGATTGCGATGGCAGGCCGCGATGCGATGGAGGCGGAAATCGCCCGTGCCTACCCCGATGCCGAATATCGCGACACCTGGGTGTGGTTCCAATCCGGTCTGAACACCGACGGCGCCCATAACCCGGTGACAAAACGCGCACTGCAAAAGGGCGATATTCTGTCGCTGAACACGTTCCCAATGATCTCGGGCTACTACACCGCGTTGGAACGCACGCTGTTTCTGGGTGAACCGGACGCCGACAGCCTGCGCCTGTGGAAAGCCAACGTGGCAGCGCATGAGCTGGGCCTGAGCCTGATCAAGCCCGGTGCCACCTGTTCCGGCATTACTGCTGAAATCAACCGCTTCTTCGCGGATGAAGGCCTACTGCAATACCGATCCTTCGGGTACGGTCATTCATTCGGTATCCTCAGCCACTATTACGGGCGCGAAGCCGGGCTGGAATTGCGCGAAGACATCGACACCGTGCTTGAGCCGGGCATGGTTGTCTCGATCGAGCCAATGTTGTGGATCCCCGAAGGCCAACCCGGCGCAGGCGGCTACCGCGAACACGATATTCTGGTTGTTGAGGAAGACGGGGCCGAAAACATCACCGGCTTCCCGTATGGACCGGGCCACAATATCATCGGAGCTTAAGCTTCGGGTGGGGCTGTCTGGCCCCACCAATTACCGCCGGGCGCGTTCGTGGAAGATGAAGCCCAGAAAGTTCAGCAACAGCTGCGCCGCCAGAATCTGCGTGCTTTCCATCGGATCATAGGCCGGAGCGACTTCGACCAGATCGATGCCAACGACATCCCCGCGTTTGGCAAGCCCCTGTAGAATTTCCAACACGTCATAATAGAGAAACCCACCATGGCTAGGCGTCCCAGTGCCCGCAGCGATAGACGGGCAAAACGCGTCGATATCTATCGTCACGTAGTACCGCGCACCTGCAGGAATGCGGTCCAGCACTGCCTCAGGCCCCAATTGCCGGACCTGACGGACGGAAAGGATATCCGATCCGCGTGCGCGGGCATCCTCGTAGCCTTCTTTTGCCGTTGAAGACACGTTGCGAATGCCCAACTGGGTCATCCCCGAAACATACTCCTTTTCGATGGCCCGCCGCATCGGATTTCCGTGCCCGTTGGTGACACCATGGCGTTCATCAACAAAATCAAGGTGCGCATCGATTTGCACTACGTGGATGGGACCATGTTTGGCGCAGTCATCCGCAAAGGCCGAAATGCAAGGAATGTTGACGGAATGGTCGCCACCGATAACCAGCGGCAACGCGCCGGCATTCAATATCTTACGGACGCCAAATTCGATGTTCTGGTGGCTCTCATCCGTTTTGGTGTGGATGATATCCGCATCCCCCAGATCGACCATCCGCACCGAGCCATCAAGGTAGGTCGCATCGTCTTCGTGATCATAAGCCCCAGCATGCCCAAAGCTGAACAGGGTCGAGGCGTCACGGACCGCTCGTGGGCCAAACCGCGCACCCGCGCGCCATTGCGTCCCGAAATCAAAAGGCGCGCCCAGAATGCACACATCGGCCTCAATCCTGTCCCAATCTTCCACGTAGGGAGATTTTCCAAATGTCGCGATCCCCGTGAACGGTAGGTTCAACCTGCCAGACGTATATCCATGATTTTGCACTCTCTGTCCCTTCGACGGTTTCCTCAGGCACTTTAGGAGAATTCCGAGGGCCGAGCGCTAAGATTTTGCAAGCGGCGCGCATTTTTAAACAGGCAGGTCGACACCTAGGTCCGATCGGGTGCCCGTCTTGACGCGATCATCTCCAGCAACTGATCTTTCGTGCGCTGGATGTGACGCACCAAAAGCTGGCAAGCCTCATCTGTCTGGCCTGATTTTGCCAGCTCCAAAAGCTCCTGATGCTCTCTCTTGGCCGGGGCCCGCTGCTTCATCACGCTCAGGTGCATTCGGACATAGCGGTCCGACTGCAGGCTGATGCGATCCAGCACTTCACAAGTCAGGTGCCGACCTGAGGCCGCGTATAGTGCAGAATGATACCGGTGGTTCAGGGCGCCCCATGTTCCAACATCGTTGCCATCATATGACGTCTCCATCTCGACCAGAACCCGTTCGCAATTCGCGATGTGTTGCGGTGTCATATTCGGAATCGATCGGCGAAACAGATCCTCTTCGATCAGGCATCTCAGATCAAAAATTTCGCCAATTTCTTCCAGAGAATGCTTGGTTACAGCTCCGCCCCGGTTGTTGGCCCATTGGACCAACCCTTCAGCGCTAAGACGCTTTAGCGCTTCCCGGATTGGCATGCGCGATACGTCATATTCCTCAGCCAGGGCTTCCTGACGGATGGTTTCCCCTTCAGCAATCTCGCCGCTCAGAATCCGTTCGCGCAGGTCGTTTGCAATAACGTCCGGAAGGCTTTGCTTGGCAATCACGCGTTTCCCGGACATCTCAGCCTCCTGTCGTGGTGTGGTTTTGCCGACCACAGCAATGCAAGTTGAGTACAGGGATCGCAGTCATTTCACTGAAATCAAATTTCACCACTGTTACACCCCCCAGGTATCCGACAACCGATAACCGCCGGGCCAGGGGTCTTCCGGATCAAGCATGTGTTGGTGAATTCCGGTGATCCAGCCACGGCCGCTGATCTCGGGAATAACTGCAGGTCGGTTGCGCACTTCCGACGTGTCTACGATTTGTCCCACAAATTGCGAGCCGATAATTGAAACGGCCTCAAAACTCTGCCCCCGTACAATCTCACCTTTGGCATGCATCAGCGCCAGCCTTGCGGATACGGCTGTCCCGGTGGGTGAGCGATCAACCTTCCCCGGCTGGATCGCGACAGCAGATTTACCGGTCAAACCGGTGTCTGATTGGGTCAGTGGCCCGCAGAAAGCACAGAACGAGATATGATCCCAATCGGGGTTTTCGGGATGCGTGAACCCAAGCTGTTCGTTGGCAGCATTGGTAATTGCCACACCCAACCGGGCGATGTCACGTGCTTCGTGCTCAACGATTTCAAAGCCAAGAGACTTGGCATCAACGACCACGAAACTGTCGCCGCCATAGGCTGTGTCGACAGTTATGGATCCCAGACCTGGAACATCCAAGGGCACCGAAATCTTGTCGACAAAGCTGGGTAGGTTTTGCACGAAGATGCGTTCGGCCTTGCCGTTTTTGCATTCCGCCCGAACGCGGACCAGACCACCCGGCGCTTCAAGCACCAGATGGGTTTCCGGTTCCCGCATCGGAATGATCCCACCGTCCAGCAACACAGTCGCAACACAAATCGAGTTCGACCCGGACATAGGTGGCGTGTCTTCGGGCTCCATAATGATCCACGCCGCATCCGCGTCGGGACGTTTGGGCGGAACCAGTAGGTTCACATGGCGGAACACACCACCGCGAGGTTCGTTCAGCACAAAGTTCCTGAGCGTCTCATCCTGCGCGATAAAGGTTCTTTGATCCCAAAGCGTATCCCCCGGCGGAGGAGTGACACCGCCGACAATGACGTCGCCAACTTCGCCCTCGGCATGCGCGGAAATGACATGGATGGTCTTACAACTGCGCATGCGAATCCTCCGTATCAGAAGCGGGACGCCGCAAAAGGCGACAGATCAATGGTCGGTGTGGCGTTCGTCACCAAATCTGCCACAAGCTCTGCGGTTCCTGCGGATTGAGTCAGCCCCAAATGGCCGTGTCCAAAGGCGTATAGTACTGCTGGAGTGTTTGCCGATCTGTCGATCACCGGAAGACTGTCCGGCAATGACGGGCGGAACCCCATCCAATGAGTGCCACCGCTAATGTCGAGATCAGGCAGAAACTGTCCCGCTTTTGCCAAAAGCGCGTCGGCGCGTTTGTAGTTCGGCGCCAGTTCAAGGCCGCCCAGCTCGACTGCGCCTCCGACCCGAACACCGTCATTGATCCGTGAAACGACAAACCCGTGCCCGCCAAAAGTCAGATGGGTGCGCAGGTCAAACGCCCCTTGTGGCAGGGTCGTATTGTAACCACGCTCGGTTTCCAGCGGGATGTGGTCGCCAAGATGCTTCGCCAACCTATTAGACCAAGCGCCAGCGGCAACGACGACCTGACTTGCCCGGACATCGCCACTTGGTGTATTTAGAACCACACCATCTTCCACCGGCGTCAACGCGGTGATCTGAGTGACATCAATCGGACCCCCACGGGTTTGGAATTGTAACGCGAGATGCTGGGTCCATTTCTGCGGATCAACAGTGTTCAACCAGGTAGGCGTAAAGCCTGCATGGGTGAAGCGGCGATTTAGCCCGGGCTGAATCTCGGCGATGGCGTCCGGGCTGTGCAGCAGGTCAAACGAGATGCCGCGTGTCTTGCGCAAGTCCCAATCCTTTTGACTGGCGCGGAACTCGGCTTCTCCTTCGAATAGCTGCAGCTGGCCGTCGCGCTGCATCAAGGCTTCGCCATTCACATCAGCGATTTGCCGATCAAGCGCTGCGCGAGAATGATCCATAAGGGCAGATTGCGCATTGATCGAAACCTCATAACGATCACGCCAGCTTGCGCGCCAGAACCTGAGCATCCAGGGGGTTATGTTCAAAGCATAGGCAGGTGGAACGGACAGGGGGCCCAGCGGATCCAGCAACCATTTCGGCGCCTTGCGCATGATACCGGGTTTGGCCAATGGTTCGATTTCAGCAAAGGCAAAGGCTCCGGCATTGCCACGCGACGCGCCAGCGGCAATTCCTTCGCGGTCCAGCACAAGTACATTGCGACCCCGTTTTTGTAGCTCGAGCGCTGTACTGATGCCGATGATACCGGCACCGATCACCACAATATCGTTCTCTGTTTCAAGCCGCATAGTGTTGTTCCGCCGAAGAGGTGGGATCGCAGGAGCCGCTGACAGATCAGTCCCCAGCTGGCGTCAGCTGTAGATACCTGCCCGAAACGGATCGTCGTCGTCAAAGATCAGTTTACCTTCGGCCATCACATAGGCCTGCCCGGTCAGCGAGGGGGTCACACCGCCGTTTCGCCCGGGCTGGTAAGACAGTCTATAAGGGCTGCCGATCACGCTTTCCTGCAGGATTTCTTCCCGCGGTGCCAAGCGGCCCGCGGCAGCGAGACACGCCAACCGCGCAGAGCTGCCTGTGCCGCAAGGCGATCGGTCGTACTGATCATCCGGACACAGCACGAAATTGCGACCGTGAACACCTGCATTCGGAGAGGTACCCTGAAAGATGACGTGATCGACGGGCTCGTGGTTCTCGCCACCAACCCCCTGCGCCACGCAAGCTTCGCGGATTTCGATTGCCATATCTGTCATGTGACGGATGTTACCCGGCACCACACGTATTGGGCTTGGCTCGACTATAAAGAACCAGTTGCCACCATAGGCGACATCGCCGGTTACCGCGCCGTAGTTTTTTGTTTCGACCGTGACAGCCGTCTGCACGAGGCGGCTTTCGACATTGGTGACTCGCACGGTATTCGGATCCAGCACGTCTATCGTTACCACGCCAGCCGGGGTTTCGATCTTATGAGACCCCGTCCCAATCCGACCAAGATGTGCAAGCGTCACGCCTAAACCAATAGTACCATGTCCACACATCCCCAGCACCGCGTCGGCGTCAAAGAAGATCACTCCGGTCTCGCAGCTGGGATCCACCGGGTCGACGAGCAGCGCTGCAACCATGCCGGGCTGCCCGCGTGGCTCCAGTAGAACGGATTTGTAGAATGCTTCATGCTCCGTAGCGAGTCTTTGGGCGCGGATTTCCTGCGGCCCGGACCCCAAATCCGGACCGCCCTCCAGAATTACCCGCGTGGGCATTCCACCTGTATGGCTGTCGATTACATGCATTCAGCGATAATCCCACCCTGACGGGACCAGTCGGCAAACCAGGCGCGGAACAAAGCATATTGCTTTTCGCAATAGTTACGCTGCGCATCGGTCAATTCATCGGTTTCGTTGAAGTGGAGGCGATATTCCTCCTCACCATTCAGCACCAACAAGTGTTTGTAGTAGAGAACTAGGTCTGTGCCCTCATCAAAACTAGCGAGAACGCCAAGGGCCTCCTCCAGTTCAAGCGCACGTTTCCGAGCTTCGGCATGGCCTGCGGCGGCTTTCTGAGAGAGCGCCGCCAGAAGCAGGGCTTCTTTCGGAAGGGCTGTTCCGATCCCGGTAATCGATCCGGTGGCCCCGCAATTCACAAACCCATGGTAGACCTCGGTATCTACACCCACCATCAGGGTGACTTCGTCATCTTTGGATGTGATATGCTCTGCCGCATAGCGCAGGTCGTCCTTGCCACCGAATTCCTTGAACCCAACAAGGTTTGGATGCGTGGACCGCAACGCGAAGAACAGGTCTGCCTTGGTGGCAAAACCATAGACCGGGCTGTTGTAAATGATCGCTGGCACATCAGGTGCCGCCGTCAGAATTGCTTTGAAATGATGTTCCTGCGCCGCCATGGATGACCCACGCGACAAAACCCGCGGGATCACCATCAAGCCGACGGCGCCCACCTTCTGGGCATGAGCCGCATGCGCCACCGCTGATTTCGAGTTGATCGCGCCGGTTCCAACTACAACCGGAAGACCCGCAGCCGCCAGACGTTCGACCCCCTCCATCCGTTCAGCGTCGGTCAAAAGGGGCCAGTCCCCCATCGAGCCACAATAGACCACTGCAGACATCCCGGCCTGGATCATCTCTTTGCCCTTTTTGACAAGGGCATCGTAATCCGGCGTCCGATCCGCTTTGCAGGGTGTCATCAAGGCCGGCATGGTGCCAGAGAAGATCGTCTTGGGCATTTCGCGTCTACTTTCCTGAACGTTTCAAAAGCTGCCAGAGCAACGACTTGCCGGACCAGTTCACACTGAAAGGCCTGCCAAAGACGTCTTATGGGATATTGGATACAAAATCCACAGATAATTTCACCTGAGGCCCATAACCCGTTCGCCAAAATATCTGGCACTTCCAGGTGACCTGTTTCCCGACCAAAGAAACAGAACGCCGCTAAGCGCCCTGCTCAGTAGATTAAGTTCAACATCAAGAGAGAGACCACCAAGAATAGAACTGTCATGACCCCACCGGAGCGCACAAAATCCATAACTTTATAGCCCGCAGGGCCCATGATCAGAGCGTTCACCTGATGCGTCGGAATGATAAAGCTGTTGGAGGTCGAAATAGCCACTGTCAGCGCAAAGACGGCAGGATTGCCGCCGGCCGCGACCGCAATCGATACGGCGAGTGGAACAAGTAAAACCGTGGCTCCGACATTTGACATCACCAGCGAAAAGGCCGTGGCCAATATCGCAACGCCGGCCTGAAGTGCCCAAATCGGCCAGCCGTTGAGAATGATCATGATCTGCTGGGCAATCCACGCGGCAGTTCCGGTATTCTGCACGGCTTGCCCCAGCGGTATGAGGCAGGCGAGCAGGAATACAGTGTTCCATCCGACGGCGCGATAGGCCTCGTCGACGCTAAGCACTCGGGTGAGCATCATTCCGGCCGCTCCGGTCAGCAAGCAAAGAGACAATCGAACGTCAGTGAACAAAATCAGTGACAGTGAAATTGCGAAAAACGCCAAGGCCCACCCGACCTTTTGCGGACGCAGTTCATCTTGCGGAAAGTCCGTTGTAACGACAACAAAGTCCGGATCCCGTTTGATCCGCATCAGGTTGTCCCACCTAGTGTGGGCAACCAGCATGTCCCCAGCATGAAAGTTTTCAAGCCCGATCTGGGTAGAGTCATGTGTTTCTGACTCGACGTGGCTGAGGGTTTCCTCGCCTCGGTGGATGGCAAGCAAGGACATGCCATAGGTCTTGCGAAACAAAAGCTCACGAGGGCATTTTCCGATCAGCTTGCTGTCGGGTGTCACAACCACTTCGGCAATTCCGGCATTGGTAGGCGCAAACTCTTCGACAAAGATATCCAGTTCCGGAAGAACGGTCAGCCCAAATTTCTGCGCGAATTCCTCCACGACCCAGCGTCGTCCAATGATGGCAAGCCGACAAGGCGCGGCAATCTCGGCCGTTAAAACCTGCACCATTGAGGTCTTACCACGGTAGAATGTCGAGATAATGTACAGGTGGTTTTCATGGTTGATATCAGCCAGAACCTGCCCCACCAAAGGGCTTTCGGCTGGCACTATCACCTCAAAAACATCCGCTTTGAGCCCGTAGACACGTTGCAGATACTCCTGCGTACCCTGCCCCGTCCCGGTGTTTTCAGACCCGGTGCCACCAGGCAGCACCCACCGCCCCAGCAGTAGGAAATACGCGATCCCAGTCAGAATTAGGGCCGCCCCTATAGGCGTTACCGAGAAAAGGCCAAACGGCGCTATTTTTTGACCTTCCGGCAGGCCTTCGTTTGCCGTCAGGATTAGATCGTTCAGCAATATCAGTGGCGACGAACCAACCATCGTCATTGTGCCACCCAAGATGGCGCAAAATCCCATGGGCATCAGCAGCCGCGACAGGGGAATCCCGGACCTTGACGATATTCGGCTGACGACCGGCAGAAACAATGCTGCCGCCCCGACATTCTGCATGAAGGACGAAATAACACCGACGGTACCCGATATGATCGGCAAAACCCGACCCTCGGATGTGCCGCCGTACTTCAGAATAACCGCCGCGACCTTGTTCATGATGCCCGTTTTGTCCAAACCCGCGCCGACGATCATGACCGCGATGATGGAAATCACGGCGTTTGAGGCAAACCCATCAAAAAGATGCGTAACATCTGCGAGGTTCTGAAGCCCTGGCGCGTAGCTCAGCAGACCAACAATCACGAGGACCAATATGGCGGAAAGATCAATTCTGACAATTTCGGATACAAACAGAAAGACGGTAAAGGCCAACAGAGCGCAAACCACTCCCATTTCAAACGTAAAGGCCACTTGTTCCACAGAATTCACCGAGACGTTGTCTTCTTTTGTCTAAAGAGAACAGTTAAACCATCACGCCCACGCTGTCATGAAATTTCGGTTTTCGCGACACAAACGAAATAAAATTTCAAACCTCGCCGATAGCTGCGTGCCCTTCACCTGTTCACACAAGAGAATGAGACTGCTCCTCTAGTAAATCGCAGCGTACTTTCCAACACTGGTTTGATTACGGAAGAATAAGGCTTCGCAGTGTGGGGCCTGCTTGCGTTGTGAGCTACTCAGAACGCACAAATCCGCCTTTCTGAGTCTTGTTTGTTTTAGTGGTTGCGGGAGGGCGCGACCACCTTTGTCGAACGCTGCTAAGGTGTCTGGTTTGAAGTTCAGGAAGCCGACACCAGCAAACCTCTGTCGACGCTACTGTCACGCGCTACTTGCTTGTCGTTCACTGAAGCACGGATAGGGTAGCGATCTGGATAAGGTCAAGCTTGCGAGTCTCTATAGTTTTGCAAATTGGAGAGTTTCGGAATACTGGCGGTTTTTGCCATCAAGTAAGTTTGCCAAAAACCTTAGAAAATAGCGTTGACCACCATCCAGCTACTCTTCTTCAAGCAATTTGGGATCACTCGAAGCCTTATTCGGCGAAATTGACGTATTTGGCATTTTGATACCAGTTGGAGATCTCCATTCGTAGGGACAAAAGCACAAGACCCTATCAAAGGTTAGATCGCCAAATACTCTTCCCTAAGCTGGCTATTCTCCAATACATCGTTTGCTGTACCGTCAAAAACGATGCTTCCAGTATCCAAAATGATCGCTCGATCAGCCAGTTCGAGGGCGCGGACCGCGTTTTGCTCGACGATTATTGTGGTCATACCTTGTTGCTTAACGTGGACAAGTGTCTTCTCGATCTCGTCGACAATTACCGGGGCCAAACCTTCATAAGGTTCATCCAACAACAGAACTTTGATGTCTCTGGCCAGCGCTCTCGCAATCGAAAGCATTTGCTGTTCGCCGCCGGACAAGGTGATCCCTTCTTGTTTGCGACGTTCGCCAAGTCTCGGAAATAATTCGTAGAGCCGTTCCAACGACCAGCCAACCGGAGGTGCGATCTGGGCCAGCTGCAAGTTTTCTTCCACGGTCAGCCCTGGAATGATCCGCCTGTCTTCGGGCACAAGTCCGAGACCTTCTGTTGCGGCCTCATAGCTGGCCATCTTGTGAAGAGGTTGATGATCGAGCCAAATTTCCCCGCGCCTGACTTCTGGATCCCCTAAACGAGCTATCGAGCGCAACGTCGAAGTCTTTCCAGCACCGTTTCGGCCCAATAAGGCCAAAATTTCACCTTCGTGCACGTTAAAGCTAACACCCTGAACGATGTAGCTTTCGCCATAGTATGAATGCATATCCCACACGGACAGAAACGCCGGGGCCGTGCTGGCTATGTTTGCGTTCTTCGAAAAGTCAGGTTTCTCGTTCATAGCATTGACCTCACGCTGCTTCGCCTAGGTAGGCTTCTCGAACCTTAGGGTGGCCGCGGATTTTTTCCGGGACATCTTCGACCAACGGGGTACCTTGCGCCAGGACAGTAATCCTTTCGGCAAGGCTGAACACCACATGCATGTCGTGTTCGATGATCGCGATGGTAATGTCCCGTTCATCTTTGATCTGCTTCAGCAAATCGATTGTGTTATTGGTGTCCGCTCGCGCCATACCGGCGGTGGGTTCATCAAGCAGCAAAAGTCGAGGGTTTTGGCTGAGGCACATGCCAATTTCCAGCCGCCTCTTGTCGCCACGCGAAAGCGACGCTGAATGCATATGACGTTTATCCGCCATATTCATTTCCTCAAGCATCGCTTCGGCCTGCTCAACAATCGCTGTTTCGTTGGCAATCGTCTCATAGGCGTGCATTCGGAAGGCACCATCCCGCATCGCGAAAATTGGGATCAGCATGTTTTCCATAACCGTCAACTCACCGAATATCTCCGGAGTTTGGAATACTCGGCTTATACCCATCTGGTTGATCTGATAGGGCTCAAGACCAAGAACCGAAGCATTGTCAAACAACACGGCACCGGTATCAGGCATCAACTTACCCACAAGGCAATTGAGCAAAGTTGACTTTCCTGCACCGTTTGGGCCGATAATGGCGTGAACCGAGTTTTCTTCGACACTCAGGTTTACATCGGTAAGGGCCTTGAGGCCACCAAACCTCTTGCTTACGTCTTTGACTTTCAGGATTGCCATCGTCGCTTACCCCTATTCTGCCGGCTCGGATTCGCCCGACTTGGTTTCATCGGTTTGTGGCTTCTTTCGTTTCAAGCGGTTCAAGATGCGCTGACCTCCTTCAACAAGACCGCCTGGAAGGTAAATCACGACAAGCATGAACAAGATGCCAAGTGTCAGATGCCATCCTTTGCCGATGAACGGGTGTATGACGAATACAACGGCGTCCTCGAGCCCGTCTGGTAGGAATGCAAACCAACTGTGAAGCACGTTGTCGTTGATCTTTGAGAAGATGTTCTCAAAGTACTTGATGAAACCTGCTCCCAGGACCGGTCCAATCAGAGTGCCAGACCCACCGAGAATGGTCATTAGAACAACCTCACCCGAAGCGGTCCACTGCATACGTTCTGCGCCTGCCAACGGGTCCATGGCCGCCATCAGCCCGCCAGCCAGACCAGCATACATGCCCGAAATGACAAACGCCGCCAATGTATAGGGCTTGGAATTCAGGCCAGTGTAGTTCATCCGTTGCTGGTTTGATTTTACGGCGCGAAGCATCATACCGAATGGCGAACGGAAAATGCGGATCGCCAGATAAAACACCACCATCATGATCACGGCGCACATATAGTATCCGGCGTTGAAGTCGAAACTCCAGGCCCCGGCGTCCAGAGTATAGGTCGCACGCATCGGGACACCGAACAGATGTGGCAAGTCCGGAGCGTTCGCACTCTGCAAAATCTGCGGGTCGTCTGAGTAAACTTGCAGCCCTGTTTCGCCGTTAGTGAGGTTAAACTTTGGGTTGGACAAAACCGAATAGGCTAAGGCAAAACTCATCTGTGCAAAGGCCAGAGTCAGGATTGAAAAGTAGATTCCCGAACGACGCAGACTGACAAAGCCGATGAGTAGTGAAAACAAACCTGCCACGACAACACTCAGCGCGATAGCGGGGATAACGCTGTAACTGAGCAGTTTGAACATCCAGACGGCAGAGTACGAACCTACCCCCAGAAAAGCCGCATGGCCAAAGGACAGATAACCCGTCAGGCCGAACAGAATGTTAAATCCGATCGCGAATATCCCGAAAATCACGAAGCGCTGCATCAGGTCCGGGTATCCCGCGTTGAACTGCGCCATTGCACTGTTGGTTGGGAACGGGTTCAGAATGAACGGTGCCAACAACGTGAGGATAGCAACAACGATGAGTAAGCTGGTGTCTTTTTTATTCAGTCCCAACATTGTTTATTCCTCCATCACGCCTTTGCGGCCCATCAACCCTCGCGGGCGCGTCAGCAGCACGACGATGGCAACAAGGTATATGATGATCTGGTTGATGCCGGGTATCGTAGTGGTGGCCCAGGTCGTTGAGGCAAAGCTTTCCAAGATACCCAAAAGGAACCCTGCCAATACTGCCCCAGGCAATGAACCCATGCCGCCGACAACAACCACGACGAAGCTGAGAACCAGAAAGTCCATACCCATGTGATAATTTGGAGGGTTCAGCGGCCCGTACATCACTCCGGCAAGCCCAGCTACAGCAGCGGCGATGCCGAACATGATAGTGAATCTTCGGTCAATGTTGATACCCAAAAGCCCAACGGTTTCGCGATCCGCCATCCCGGCCCTGACAACCATCCCAAAGGTTGTGAATTGCAGGAATGAGAAGACCGCACCGATGATTGCGACAGCAAAGCCAAAGTAAACCAACCGCCAGATTGGATAGATTATTGCGTTCGTATCAAAGCCGACCATGATGCCTAAATCAATCGAGCCGCTTAGCGCATCTGGCGCAGGTGTCTGGATAGGGTTCGCACCAAAGAAATACTTGACGATTTCCTGCAGAACGATTGCCAAGCCGAAGGTCACAAGAATCTGGTCTGCGTGCGGGCGCTTGTAGAAATGCTTGATTAAACCTCGTTCCATCACATACCCGACCAGCAACATGATCGGGATCGCAAAAAGAATGGCCAGCGGGACGGACCAGTCAATGATTGTGGCGCCAACCTCTGGACCGAACCACGCTTCGACGTAAGGGGTTTCAACCTTTAACGGGTTTCCCAGAAAATCCTTCTGGGTTTCGTCAAGAGTTTCGAAACTCAGGCCCATGAGCTTTTGCACGGTCACGGCACAGAACGCACCGATCATGAACAGGGCCCCGTGGGCAAAATTCACCACACCGAGCGTGCCGAAGATCAAAGTCAGGCCCAACGCGATGAGCGCATAAGCCGAACCTTTGTCCAGCCCGTTGAGTATCTGCAATAGGATGGCGTCCATCGGCCCACCTCAAGGTTGGTCAGAATGTGTTGAGCGGTATCGGTCGGGCTGATTTACCCGGCCACAAGTGTCTGGCCGCCGAGTGGCGGCCAGATCTCAGCCAGAGTTTTTTAAGCGCCGGGATTACACTTGCCCAGTTCGCCGCCAGCAAACATCGGATGCTCAGGATCGTACTCGACCTGCGCGCGCGGTGTGATCTCCACGATTTCCAGCGTGTCATACTCGTTGGTCGGGTTTTCCTTGCCCCGCACAACCAGTACGTCCTTGAAGCACTGGTGATCCGCTCCGCGATACCAGGTCGGGCCGTTGCCCAGCCCGTCAAACTCAAAGTCCTCCAGCGCCTCTGCAACACCACATGGGTTGAAGGTGCCTGCGCGCTCACACGCGTCTGCATACAGTAACGTCTGTGCATAACAGGTCTGGGCGGAGTTTGACGGTGGCTTGCCATACTTTTCACCGAAGGATTTCACGAAGGCTTTGGTGCCCTCATCCTGCAGCTGCCAGTTCCAGTTCATCGAACCCAGCACGCCTTTGATGTTCTCGCCCGCGCCAGCGGCCATCAACTCCGAGTACAATGGCACAACGATCTTGAAGTCCTTGCCATTCGCGACTTTGTCGAGCAGCCCGAACTGAATGGCGTTGGTCAGTGAGTTCACCATGTTCCCGCCGTAGTGGTTCAGAACCAGAACATCAGCACCTGAGTTCAAAACCGGCGTGATGTAGGACGAGAAGTCCGTCGATGCGAGCGGTGTTTTGACCGTGTTAACCGTTTCCCATCCCATGGCTTCCGTGGATGCAACAATCGACTCTTCCTGGGTCCAGCCCCAATTGTAGTCGGCCGTCAGATGATACGCACGACGTTCTTTACCCATCTCAGCTGCAAGTACTGGCGCCAGCGCGGCGCCCGACATGTAGGCGTTGAAGAAATGGCGGAAACCATTGGCTTTCTTGTCTTTGCCCGTGGTGTCATTCGCGTGGGTCAGACCGGCCATGAAGATTACGCCAGCTTCTTGGCAAAGGCCTTGAACAGCAACAGCCACACCCGAGGACGATCCTCCGTTGATCATGATCGCCCCGTCTTTTTCGATCATGGATTTGGCCGACGCACGAGCAGCGTCCGACTTGGTCTGGGTATCGCCAGTAACGAATTCGACTTTCTTGCCAAGGATACCATTGCCCTTGAGAACCTTCGAAGAGAAGGTATTCATGCAACCGCCATCGCCTTCACCGTTCAGGTGTTCGACGGCTAATTGCTGAGCGAGCAACTCATCATTGCCTTCTTCAGCGTAAGGTCCGGTTTGAGGTACGTTAAAACCCAAAACAACCGAAGAGCCTGTCGGCTCATTCGTGTAAGCTGCGGCAGATGAAGCTGTAAAGATAGTAGGTAGGGCTAATCCGGTACTTGCGACGGCACCAGACTTCAACACGCCGCGGCGTGTGACGTTTTTGTTAGTCATAGATTCCTCCCATTTTCACTTTCCAACGCCTGGCTCCTCTTCCAGATGATGGAAAAGCACATTCGTGCAAATTGAGTATGGAGACACCCAGAAAAATTAGACAATAACTATCTAATCTTAAAATATAATTTTGTAAACTTCTCAACAGATTATCGGAATTTCTGTCTATAAAACCATCATTTCTATATTTACTTATTATATTTACACGATAATTTTGTAAAGCTTTCGACATAACCCGCCGGAGTTGGCTCGATATTCGATAAGGAACATTTTAGAAATGTGCCGGGCAGAAAACTGAGTTCCCCATACAGTTGAATACTCGTGAAAGCATACAAACTTGAAGGTGTCTGTTGGCAAGGTGCCAAGGAAGCAGCCGAGAAGCCGGGATAAAGCGGTTGTTGGCGCGATGCGCAGCATATGTCAAATGGGCTCGAAGCGGTCATCTGATGCTTTCGGTGGGTCATAGATCCAGCTTTGGCGGTTGCAAGGTCTGGAAGGCGGACAAAACAGACTTTCGCCGCGCCTGCAATTTGCTAGGCAAGGCACGGATTAGCTGGCCACCTTCCGGACTTTCGCTGCATGCGCAGTACCAGTAGCCACGAACGTCCGTTTTACGCAGAATAGCAAACTTTGCAAATTTTCGTGGATGTCAGCTTCGAGCCTAAAGCCTCGGCGCAATTTCAATCACTCTGTATGCCTTGCAAAATGGTTGCAGCTAAGACTTGTAATGAAGACTCGTAATCCTCGGTTTTACGCCGTTCCCTTCGAATAGTGTTGTTTTCATTGACACATTGCCTTGCATGCGATCCGCTAAACTACGTCATCTGTTTTAACGCAAGGATTTGATGTCATGCCAGAATCGCTCAACCTGCATAAATTTGAAAACCTAAGTCCTTTCCAAATCAAAGACGAACTTATCAAGTTGGCGCAAAAAGAGGCGCGGCAGATGGCTCTGCCATATCTCAATGCCGGTCGAGGGAACCCTAACTGGATCGCCACTAAAGCGCGGGAGGCATTTTTCCTTTTAGGACAATTCGCTATGACAGAAGCACAGCGCCATCGCAATGAGCCGCAGGTCGGTCTGGCTGGGATGCCGCAAGGGCCAGGCTGTTATGACCGGCTAAAAACGTATTGCGCCAAGTCGGTTGAAGGAAACGGCCCTCCAGGTGCGGAAACTTTGGTGGCCGTAGTGGATTTTGCGATTGAGAAGTTTGGTTTTACACCGGACGATTTCGTGCTTGAGCTGACCGACGGTATTGTTGGCGACCACTACCCGATGCCCGACCGTTGCATGGAACACAACGAGGCGATTGTCCACGAATACGTTATGTGGGCGATGTGCGCGGGCCACCGACCGGATGCGAAGTTCGATATCTACGCGGTTGAGGGTGGAACCGCTGCGATGTGTTACATCTTCAAGGCACTCAAGAACCAGCGGTTGCTGAATGCCGGCGACACCATTGCGTTGGGTACACCGATTTTCACACCCTATCTGGAAATGCCGGTACTTGAAGACTATGGGCTGAACACAGTGGATGTATCTTCGAAAGAAGAGGACCACTTTCAACTGAACGACGATGATTTCGAACTTCTGTCCGATCCGAAAGTCAAAGCGCTGTTTCTGGTTAACCCGGGCAACCCATCATCTGTTGCAATCAGCCCCGAAGTCATGACCAGGCTTGTTGAGTTCGTAAAAACCCGCCGTCCGGACCTGATCATTTTGACTGACGACGTTTACGGGACCTTTATTCCAAACTTTCAGTCGGTCATGGGGCATCTGCCTGAGAACACCATCGGGGTCTATTCCTACTCCAAGTATTTTGGTTGCACCGGATGGCGTTTGGGTGCGATTTTGGTGGCCGAGAACAACATCTTCGACAAGATGATTGCGGAGGCTACGGACGAAACCAAGGCCGTCGTCAACGCCCGGTACGAAACGTTGACACCTGATCCATCCTCGTTCAAGTTCATCGACCGGATCGTCGCCGACAGCCGCGATGTTGCGCTGAACCACACCGCAGGTCTGTCACTGCCGCAGCAGGTGATGATGACTTTGTTTTCACTGGTCGAGCTTATGGATGAAGAGAAAACCTATCAGAAATTCTGCTGGGGTATTCTGAAACATCGCTTTGACGAATTGGTCGAAGGGATGGGCATCGAAGTTCCCGATAACCCGCTGTTCGACAAGTACTACGGTATCATCGACTTCGAATTCTGGCTTCGTAAATACGTGGGCGAAGAGGTGGTTGAGTGGATCAAGGAGAATGTTCACCCGCTAGATATATCCTTCAAACTGGCTCAGGATCACGGGATCGTTTTGCTGAATGGATCGGGCTTTGACGCGCCTAACTGGTCGGCGCGGGTCTCGTTCGCCAATTTGGATGATAGTGCTTACCGCCAGATCGGAATTGCAGTGCGCGCGGTGGCCACTGGCTACGTGCAGGCCTACCGTGCCTCGAAAGGACTTCCCTTGCACGGTTGAAATCTCGCAATAGCGAAGAGGAACGGATCAGCGGGATGATTAGCACACACGCTGATCTCACCCTTCAAAACTTTGATCCCGGTTGCCTCGCCCGTTTCGGCTCGACTTACGCAACAAAAGCAACAACCAGCGGCCCCCAAAGCGTCAGAAAGATGTTGGCCACGGCATAGGTCATGGTGAAGGCTGGTGTGGGTGTCGAGTTCCCGGCTTTTTCCAACAGTGTCGCAAAACCAGGATTGCCCGAGCGTGATCCGGTCACAACCGCGCAGGCCTCAACCGGGTTTTTTATGCGCAGAGCGAAATAGTTGATCGGGAACTGCACGATCATGGGCATCAAAGTAACCACTACACCCAAAAGCAGCAGCGTGATCCCATATTCCTGAATTGCCTCTAGTGCAGGTTTGCCTGCATTGAGGCCAACGACACCAACAAACACAGCTAAACCAAAGCTCTGAAGGAAATTCGCGGCCCCACGGTTAATACCGCCGATCTTGGGTCGCCGGATGCGCAAATAGCCGATGATCAATCCTGTAACAAGGCAACCGAGGCCGGACCCCAAAGCCACCTTCGTTCCCGCGATGACAAAACTGATCTCTCCTATCAGATAGCCGATGGCCACGCCGATCCCCAATGCAATGAAATTGGTGACCGAGGCCGAGGGCGGCACGTAGCCCGCAACTTTCGCAACTCGGTTCAGGTCGTCCTTGTGACCGACAATGCTGACCTCGTCACCTGCGTGGATCTCAGTGTTGTGCAGGACGGGGACATCATGGCCCATGCGGGTGATCTTTGAGATGTGAACACCGCGCCTCTGATCCGCGGTCAGAGCCTCGCGCAATTCCGCCAACGTTTTACCAGTCAGTCTGCGGTTGGTGACCACTACGTTACGACGTTCCTCTACAACTGTCAGTTCAGGAGGATACTCTCCGATTTCCCCACTGGCGCTACCCTCGAACTGAGTCAAAGTCGCGACGAGCCCGGAGACGACCACAACATCTCCGGCATTGACTACTGTTTCAGGAATCGGATCCACGGGAGCGCCATCGTGGAGTAACCGTTCGACGATCAGATCGCCATCATAGCCGCTTTCGATGTCTTTGACGCATTTTCCAGCAATGGTTGCATCGCCATTTACTTGATAGGCTCGGGCGTCAAACCGGTTCATAGGAAGGAACTCACCTTCCTCTAGTTTGCGACCGCCGCCGCTGAGTTTCTGAGCCAGCTTAATCGCTTCTTGCCGCAGGTCGACACGCATAATAATTGGAATGACACTAACTGCCAATATTGGGCCGATTGAGCCGAAGATATAAGTAACCGAGTATCCTACGGCGATATTGGTTTTCAACTTTTCCGCCTCGTCTGCGGCCAGCCCAAGCAGATCGATGGCATTTCCAGCGGTACCAATGATTGCAGATTGTGTCAGGCCACCAGCGGCCAATCCAGCCGCCAGCCCTTTATCCAAGCCGGCCAACCGCGCAACGACTATAACAAAAAACAACCCCCAGAGCGTCATCATAAACGCGGCAAGTAACTTGGTCAGCGCAGTTCGGTTCAGGGCCGCAAAAAATTGAGGCCCGCCATTGTAGCCGACCATAAATATGAAGAGGGAAAAGAAAACATTCTGAACATCGGTGCTAAGGTTGATACCGCCGATCTGGCCAATGAAAACCGCTACCAACAACGTGCCAGCGATGCCCCCCAGTTCGAACTTGCCGACCCGAAGCTTTCCGACGCCGTATCCCAGACCCAGACAAAGAAACAGTGCCATGATCGGGAAAGCGCGCAGCTGTTCTGTAATCAATTCCATTGTGAAATCTCCCGCGTCCCAACGCTGGTCGTTGCCGCTCAAGATACAGCGCCTAACTGTATTGAAAACAAAAAAATTTAGACAACCGGTGTTGTGCGGACATTTCGAAACTACTTGGAACAAACTCTTTTAAAGGGCAGATGCATTTGCAGCCAAAAAAACTACTTTGGAAGGTAAGTCACGCCATTCACTCATTGTTTTTGGGGAGTGAGTCTTGGACATCTCGATGGATTTTTGTGTTCCCTTCGGAGATGCTGCAGATATTCTCACGTAAGTTGTAGCGAACAGAGGTTTTTTTCTGACCTGATCTGCAGGAATGAAGCCATAAGTTTGAACTTCGGGTGACTGTGTACAGGACTGAGCAGCCTCATAAACGGAGTTAAGTCTTCAGTCTCTTTCTCAGACAATTTCAGTTCCAAGAGTATGGCAGCGTTGTTGGCGTGCAACTTTTCTTGGGTCTACTGGAAAACAACCAGCAATTTTACGCTAGTGAAAAGACGATCATCCAAGCTGGCAGGTTTTTCCGCTAACCTGCCAAGTGCGGCTCAAATCCAATGTCCGCTTCAGGATGGACCTGCTGAATGCACCCGCAGCGGCAAAGTCACTCGGCAATGGCTGGTAAGGGCTCCTGAGCGGACGTCCGACGCTTTCGTAAAGGCTTGCAGTCTGTCGCGACGCGATCAGCGGCGGCAGTGCGGGCGCGGGCGCCGTTATAGACAAGCGACCCCAACCTGTTCGGTGGGAACCTATCATTTCAGTATATAAAACAGTTTCGCTGTTCTTGCCGACTACTAACCCTTGCGGATCTCCACTTTAGTGGCGTCCGACTTCTTGGGCTTTGTCTTTGGGATAGTAATTGTCAGAACACCATCCTTTATATGAGCGTCGACCTTATCTCCCTCGGCGTCGGGTGGCAGACGGAAAGAGCGGCTGAAAGATCCATATTGCCGCTCTGAAAAGAACCAGGTCTCGCCCTTTTCTTCACGCTCCGTCCGCTTCTCGCCCGTAAGCGAAACCACCCCGTCTTCAACGCTTAGGTGGATGTCCTTTTCTTCTACGCCCGGCAGTTCGACGGCAATTCGGTACGCATTGTCATTCCCGGCAGCTTCAGAAGCTGGAGCCAACCACTCTGCTACTCGCTGGCCCATCTGCCGGAAGGGATCATAGATTGAGGGCCAAAAGCCACTGGTGTGAGATTTCTCGACCATCTTTGAACTCCTTTTGCTAAATGGTTCGCTAGGATTGTGTATCCGCTGATCTCGAAGTTCATTGACCCTGATCAACTCTAGCAACTAGGACGTCAAAACCATCTATCGGCCGCTTTTGGTGTGGCACCGCAAGATTCCGGTAGGGCTCGAAGCGGTCATATGACGGTTTCAGTAGGCCATCAGGCCGGTTCAGACGGCATCAGGGTCTGCTCTGCGGCCCCATAAGAGACATTCACCATTCAACCCAGCGCGGCGGCGCAGCTTTTGCCAGACCGGAACTTCCCTACCACGTAGTATCTGGTCTCCTGTGAATTCACACACTCCAAAAAACTTGTAGCTCAACTGCCGTTGGCGCCTGAGGGTTCGTACGGCCGCAACATTGGAACCCATCTTAGCACCGCCGCCTTGTGCCGTAGGTACTCCTCGCCAAAGCGTCGTTTCAACTCCGGCTCTTCTACGAATATGAAGCATACCGTATTGAGGAGAAAAAACACTAACGCCCAGCTAATCAGGAGCGGGCTGTTCAGCGCCACGGCTTCAGCCAATATCATTAGGATGACCGATGAAAGCATGGGATTGCGTACGAAACGATAAGGTCCACTGATCACAAATTTTTGAGGTGGATCCCACGGTGCAGGAGTTCCATGCCCATCATGAGCAAACAGCTTCATCGTGTTGGCAGCCAAAACAAGCGCGGGGACAGCCAACATCGCCGCCACAGTGCAATGGAGACGAGTCCCGACACTTACGCCAAATCGCCAGCGTTCGCTGAACCGCTGGATCAAAACTGGGATGTAAATCAGCGCTGTTCCGGGAAGGATAAGCACTGTTTTGGTCATTGGCCAAAACATGGAGTAGACTTACCATATCTTGTCTATCGTCGGGATCGCGCCGCACTAGATTTTCATTTGCGGAAATCATTTGACGGGACAATCATGCCTTGAAGCTTTGGGAATTCTCATATTTCTGTCTTGGAGTTGTTCATCTTTGTGACCTGAATTGCTACGATTGTAGTTGAGGCAACAAGCAGGACATCGCGATGCGCAATGCAATCTTCTTTCCCCTAGCGGCATTGTTCCTGGTGGCCATCATGAACATCGAACCGGCAGCCGCCGCCTCGCTCGGACGATACGAGGTATTTGGCGTCGAAGACGGTGACATGCTGAAAATGCGTGGTGGGCCTGGAACAGGCTACATTGTGATCGTTGGTCTGCCAAATGGAACCGCCGTACGAGTTCACAGTTGCGAGCAAACCGGTAGCACCCGATGGTGCCGTGTTTCCTTGGAGCGCGCACGTGGGCTCAAGGGGTACGTCTCTTGGGCATACTTGCGAAAAATTTGAAACAACGGTGATCAGCGTTATTAACCGAACAGTATACATGAAGTGTCGACAGAAGAGGCCCTCCCGCTCTAGTTGGCACTGCTTACATGAGCTTTGAACTGACTTGTGAGCCACAAAGGAGTCGGCCCTTCAATTGAATCGGTGAAGTCATTCGCGGCCCAGAGCCGACCTTGAGCACAGTCTTTAATGCTGCGGTCGCAGCGCGGACTCAGGACTTTAGCTGCAACCGCAAAATCGCAATCAGCTTGGAGGTCGGGACCGCGGGAGATGTGCGCATTGACCGAGCATTTCCTGTTTTCTGCTCAGCAGAATGATTGCCACTGGCTGGCAAACCACCTTTGCTGCAAACTTGCCCTTATTCTTTCAGGCAGGGTGTTCGATTGTTCTCGCGTTTACTCAGTGTCTTTACGGGCGTTTTTCTTCACGCAAACATCGCACGCCTGACAACGATTCTGCTTTTCGTGTTCTCTAGCGTATCCGCATTTGCTCAGGTACCCGATCCCGACCTCGATGCCATCGAAGAACATGTCCGTCGAACGCTTGAACGTGATCGCGTACCGGGCGCTGCCATCGCCATTGTTCGGCGATCGCAGGTTCTGTTCCTGCAGGGTTTTGGTGAAGATGGCCGCGGTCGGCCCGTTCACGAAGACACGTGCTTTGTGATCGGATCAATGAGCAAGGCATCACTGCATTGGTTGCGACGCGTCTGATCGAAGCGGGACGCTTGGCGCTCGACAGTCCTGTCGGTGCAACACTGTCCGAACTGTCAGACATGGGCGGTTCCGTCTGGCACGACATTACTCTGCGTAAGTTGCTGACACACACGAGTGGTGTACCAACCCGAACGCCGGACTTGCCGCCGGATACATCGCTCGCACATCACATTGAGGTTCTTGCGGATGTAGAATTGAATGACCCATCCGCGGCGCGCCATGCGTATTCGAGTGCCAATTATCTTCTCGCGGCACGCATGTTGGAAACGGTCAGCGGCACATCATTCGACATACTTCTGGCGGATCAGGTATTCACCCCGCTCGGCATCGAACAAAGTCGAGCGCGACACGAAGAATGTCGATCCACGGGCCACCAGTATTGGTTCGTCTGGCCCAGGCCTGCTGATCACCCACTCGAACCCGGGCGTCTGGCCACGGCGGGGATAACAGTAAGTGTCTCGGATATGGCGAAGTTTCTCCAGTTCCAGTTGGGTGATGGAACGTGGGGCGAGGAGACAGTCCTCAGCGCAGCAGGTCTTGCTGAGATGCACGACGGGACGGCCCAGGGCGACGGCTTCACCTACGGGTTGGGTTGGCGAAACGCCGATCTGGCCGGAGTTCGAACGGTCCAGCATGGCGGCGTCCTGCCCGGCTTTCGGGGAAAGATGATCCTTCTTCCCGAGCAGGACGCAGCTGTCGTGGTGCTGACAAACGCGTCCTCGGTGTTACCACTGCCGATCCAACCAACCAGCCATCGGCTCGCCAACGATATTGCCCTTCACTTGGCCGGAGGGCCTCTCGGACTACCAAAGCTCGGTTATCGGACCTGGCTGATATTGTTCTGGAGCGGGTTGGGTCTTGTGTTACTCCACCAGTCAGTCACCTTTGTGCGCATTGTGATGGGGCGGGACCCAGCGCGCCATCCGCTTCGAAGTGCAGCCGCCGATATTGTAATGGTGCTCGCGGTCGTTCTTGCTTTGCCTTGGGCTATCGGTCTTTCGCTTCGAAGCATCGTGGTCCAGACGCCGGATCTCACCTTGTGGTTGGCGGCAATGTCCACAATGGCGGTCTGCGCCGCCATCATTAGAGTGTTTCGCGCGCGGGCGGACTGACGCAGCTTTACCCTCTAACATTCTACGCCTATGTGTTAGCCGTTTCTGGGCGGCAGAATACCGTCCCGCTGACACATATCCCTCAAGAAAATGTGATTTTTAACGGTTCGTTGACACCGATCAAAGCGCTGAAAACCAGGATCTGCTAGTGCCCTCGCAAGTATAGGGACAGGAGATGAAAGCATGGGAATGGCGATAGCCAACAACGTTGCACAAGAGACAAACAAATCGGCGGCTTCAGACGGAGCGAAGCTGGTTGCGAATGAGATGCAATCGATTCCGAGCCCTGAAAGGGTTCGCCACGCGTTCGAAAGCGGCGAATACCCTTATCGACGAAAAATGTCCCGACGCTTGTACGAGGCCGAAAAAGCCAAGCTCCAGGCGGAACTGCTCAAAGCTCAGATTTGGGCACAGCAGACCGGACAGAAATTCGCACTACTCTTTGAAGGACGTGATGCAGCTGGTAAAGGCGGCACGATAAAACGGTTTATGGAGCATTTGAATCCGCGAGCGGCCCGAGTCGTCGCATTGAACAAGCCCACCGATGAAGAGCGCGGACAGTGGTACTTCCAGCGCTACGTTCAGGAGCTGCCCACCTCCGGTGAAATGGTTTTCTTTGATCGGTCCTGGTACAACCGAGCAGGTGTTGAGCGGGTAATGGGGTTTTGTGACCCCAACGAATATCTGGAATTCATGAGACAAACCCCTGAACTGGAACGCATGCTCGTGCGGTCTGGCATTCGGCTTTACAAGTACTGGTTCTCGGTCACACAGCCAGAGCAGAAGAACCGGTTCAAAAGCCGTGAGACAGATCCCTTGAAACAATGGAAACTGTCTCCCATCGACAAGGCCAGCCTCAACAAGTGGGACGACTACACCGAAGCAAAAGAAGCGATGTTCTTCTACACAGACACAGCAGATGCTCCGTGGACAATCGTCAAGTCCAACGACAAAAAACGGGCTCGACTGAATTGCATGCGTCACTTTTTGTCTACTTTGGAGTACCCCGGAAAAGACCTCGGGGTCGTCGGGGCTCCGGACCCACTAATTGTTGGGCAGGCAAATCACGTAGTACACCGATCAGATCACATCCTTGGCGCTGCTCTACATCCGAAGGCACGCAAAAAGGCAAACTGAGTGCATGTCGTTTCACGTGACACATCTGCGCAGACTCCAGGTAAGGTCTAAAGAACTCATCGCAGCGTTGGGTGCGAAAAAATGCTGGTGTTTCGGCTGTTTTGATCCATTCAAGGAAATTCGCATTAATGCCCGAGGAGTGATTTGTACGTTAATCCCACTGGAGAAGGAGAGGAGTATGATCAGTACTCGTCGTTTCGCTTTGACATGGCTTGTCACAATGCTTGTTGCATCATGCTCAGAATTCGTCCGGGACGATAACGTGATGCCTACCCGCGCTGACGGAGAAGCGTTTTTTTTGGCCAATTGTTCGTCTTGTCACGGCGTCGAGACTCGAGGGAATGGTCCAGAAGCTGCCGGTTTGCTTGTTGTGCCGCCGGATCTGACCACACTAAGCAAGAGAAATGGCGGAAGTTTTCCGCAAGCACGTGCTTTGAGCTACATCTATGGCGATCCTCAAAACAGCCACCTCTCCAGAGTGATGCCTGAGTTCGGCGGTGCAATGGTAGAAGACCTTGTCCCAGTTGAAATAGAGGGTGTATTAACCCCGACACCAAGAGAGCTCGCCGGACTGCTGTTCTATCTTGAAAGCATCCAACGGTAGAACAAGTGTTAATCCGCTATCGACCGGTGCCGACTGGAAGGCCATGACGGCCCAATGCTGCCGTCCAACCATAGTAACCGATGCTGCGGCGCGACCCGTCATTCCGGACTTTCGCTGCGCGTGCGTTGTTGAGCGACCGATGAACTCGCACACTGCGGGACTATTCTGCCGTTCTGGATGTTGCGGCCGATGTCGGCTTTGGTATTTGATCGCGTCGGTCTGAGCTCCAGCCTGAAGTTCAGCCCAAAAACTCGGCCGCTTGGGAGGAGATGATCAGTCTGGGCAGCAGCTTTTTGCGCAACGACTTCAAGAGCAACATTTATGGTCGCAAAGCAACGACGTTGCAGACATACACGATCCAAATGGCGACGCAACTCCTAGAGGAGATTTGTATGACAGAGCATCACTCAAACATGACGCCTAGCCCCTGCCCGACGCGGACAGCAACGAACGAAGTGAAGTGGCAGCAACAGAATCAGGCGGGAAATCCTCAATGATCAGTTTCGAGGTCGCCGATCGCTGGCAAGGCGGGTTCCTGGGTGAGATCACGATCACAAACACAACCGACCGGACCATAGAGGACTGGTCTTTGGATTTTGACACCACTGGGTATGCAATCCGTGGCGCATGGGGTGGTGATTTGGGTATTCATGGCAACATGACCAACTTTGAGGCCAAGGGTTGGACGACCAATATCGCCCCCAGTCAGTCAGTCACTTTCGGCTTTGCGGCTGTGGGCGAAGAACCCTCAGAACTGGGAAGCCTCGTTTTTCAGGCGAACATGGAAGATGGCAGCACGATAACCGTGCCTGAAGGCGCAGAGCCTGCAGGCGGGATACCGACCACGGATGATGACGGCGTTACGCTTCCGCTTGGTGGAGACGACGGTGAGCCCTTTGGTGCAGCCGACTACGACGCCGTTCTGAACAAATCCATGCAGTTTTACTATGCCAATTATGCGGGCGATCTGCCTGACGATCACCCGATTTCGTGGCGTTGGGATTCAACGCTTGATGACGGTTCGGATGTCGGACGCGATTTGTCTGGCGGCATGTTTGACGCGGGCGACCATATGAAGTTCGGCTTGCCGATGGCTGGCACCGCAACGACCCTTGCCTGGGGTGGGCTCGAGTTTGAGGACGGATACATAGGCACGGGCGCCTATGACGCGTTAAGTGACCATCTGCGCCAGCTCAATGACTATTTCCTGAATGCTTATGACGACAAAGGCACGGCGGATCTATCGGATGACGTGTTCCATGCCCAGGTGGGGGACGGCAACGACGACCACGCCTTTTGGGGCGCCCCGGAGGACATGCTGATGGATCGTCCAGTCTATTCCCTTGATGCTGAAAACCCCGGAACAGAGGTTACCGCCCAAACGGCCGCCGCCATGGCCTCTGCATCCATGTTCTTCCGCGCGCAAGGCGATACGGTCTACGCCGACGAGTTGCTCGAAAATGCCGTTCAGCTGTTCGAATTCTCCGAGATGTATTTGGGAAAATACACGGACACCGTGACTGATGCCGCACAATTCTATTATTCCTGGAGCGGCTATGAGGACGAGTTGTCATGGTCTGCAAACTGGCTTTACCAGGCCACCGGAGACGAGGCCTATCTGCAGAAATCCATCGACTACTATGTGGAGCCGAACACCCGTTTTGCCTATGGCTGGGACAACATGAGTAACGGCACCACGCTTTTGCTGGCGCAGCAAACGGGGGATGCACAGTATATTGATGATCTGAACCGGCATCTGGATTACTGGATGGAGGACATCGCGACCACGCCTGGGACCGACACCAACGATGGCCTGGCCTGGGTCGATCAATGGGGGGCTAACCGCTATGCAGCCAATACATCACTTCTGGCCACGGTTCACGCGAAACATCTGGCTGAGGCTGATCCCGATGACAATGCGAAGCGGGTAGAGGATTTGCTGGATTTCGCCTCTGATCAAATAGATTTCATGATGGGCGACAATCCGGATGAACAGAGCTTTGTGGTTGGCTTCGGCGAAGATTTCCCCCTGAACCCGCATCATCGCAGCGCATCAGGCAAAACGCATGTGGAGGACCCCGAGCCCAACGCCTACATCCTCCATGGGGCGCTGGTCGGCGGCCCCGCCCGGAATGGTGATTATAACGATGTGCGCAGCAACTACGTCTCAAACGAAGTTGCAACGGATTATAATGCTGGTTTTTCGGGTGCAGTGGCGGGCGTCTATGAGGGCCTGGTCTACGACGACTGGATGTGACACCGTTCAATATACCCAAAGCAGTCGTTCATGCGCCGTGCAGCGTTTTACAATTTGGGCTCTCCTGACGCCTTCGCCGCGATCTACACTAAAGGCCGGTCTGGTAAGGCACGATTTTTGCTGCACGCCGCATGAACTGGCGCGAGGCGGACAAAGCTGCCGACAAGTCAGTTTATCGAGATGTGTGAAAACGGCCCATAAGAGACATTCGGCATGCTGTTGCCATGCTGCGTTTGCAACCCTCTTTCCGGACATTCGCTGCAGGCGCAAAATTCGGCGCTGGTCGAACTCACACACTGCGGACGAACTGTGAATTCGCTGCATCTGCCGCTATGGCGGCTTTCTTTTTGACGTTTGCCAAGCCAAGCTTCAATCGTGCCGTGCGGTA
>NZ_JBQFPW010000015.1:0-140663 GCF_056536585.1 Ruegeria sp. CK2 | reverse complement strand
CTGCGGTCAGCGTGGTCTTGCCGTGGTCAACGTGGCCAATCGTTCCAATGTTGACGTGCGGCTTATTACGCTCAAACTTTTCCTTTGCCATTCCTCAGGCGCCCTTTTGCGATTTGGGGGACCCGTGGTCCCGTAAGTTACATCTGCGCGCGCGAGATATTTGGTTCACAGGGGAAAATCAAGCACATCTGAGTGAAAAGCCGCAGCTCATGCCGGATTTTGCGCGACCTCGGCAGAATCCAGCGGCTGGATCGGGTCCGGGCGCTTGTCAAACCAGCCATTTTCCAGATGTTCTTCGGCCAACCACTCTTCGATAGCGTCAGCAACTTTCAACGAAAGTCCGCTCAACTGCTCTTCTTTGGTTCTGACCCTGCCTGATCCGATAAGAGCGGTTTCTTTAGTAGTGTCCTCCAGAACAGTGAACTGTTTTTCTTTGGCCAAGAATTTTTTCGTGTCGTAGTCGTAGACGTTCACAAGAACGATCGCAGCACTTCTTGGATTATAAATAACGATTCCCGGCGGACCTAACATGTAGCCTTCAAGGCTAATACCGACAATGTAACTTTGTGACCCCTCATACCTTCCTAAACGCAGGTCAATGGCCTGTTCTAAAGCGTCGGTCCATTCTTGTGAAGTAGCATCACGCGAAATCGGACCTTGCTTGGCCTTGTCTGCGAAGGAAACAATTTTGACGAGACGGAACTCACCCAGCGATTCAGGCTCTTCATAAACCTGCGTCTGGGTACATGCACCCATCAGGGCAAATGCGGTAATCAGAGTCAGAATGCGCAACATTTTCTCTTCTCGATAGGCCTGTTTTTATTGGGTGTAGCCCACTGATACGGTTTGTGCCAAGCCGTATCGGCGGAAATACACGTCTTCTGAAACACGATCAGGTGAATTTATAGTCTCGCGGGAACCCATACGGTGCCTTTTTCCCGACACTTGCACGTTTGGCCAGCCATGGGCTCAAGTCCGCTTCGTGCCGCGTTTTGTCTCCGCCCATGGACCATCTCAGGCCGTCTTCCCAGCTAAAGGTTGTCAGGTCAGACAGGCCGCCATCCAATTCCAGCGTGCCCTGACGTCCGCGTGCCATATTGTACTTTTGCAAGCGCACGCCTTTGCCACGGGTCATCTCGGGCAGATCCTCGATCGGGAAGACCAGAAACTTTCCGTTCTCCGAAACGACCGCCACATGGTCACCATCGACGGGCTTGCAGATCATGGCTGTTTCACTGTCTTTGACATTCAGCACCTGCTTGCCGTTGCGGGTCTGGGCGAGGACGTCATCCTCGGGCACCATGAACCCGTTGCCAGCATCCGAGGCAACCAGCAGCTTGCGCCCGGGCTTGTGGATCATGATGTCAATGATCTGCGCTTCATTTGGCAGATCGACCATCAGGCGCAGTGGTTCGCCCATACCCCGACCGCCGGGCAGGTTGGCGGCGCTGATAGTGTAGAACCGCCCGTTCGAGGCGAACACCAGCAGGCGGTCCGTCGTTTCGGCGTGGAATATGAACCGCGGGCCGTCGCCATCTTTGAACTTCAGTTCGCGGGTCAGGTCTATGTGGCCCGTCATGGCACGAATCCAGCCCATCTGAGAACAGACAACTGTGATCGGCTCCCGATCGATCATCGCCTCAAGCGGCACCTCTTCAACCTCGCCCGCTTCGGCAAATCGGGTGCGGCGGGCACCGCCTTCGTAGTCTTTGCCGAAGGTCTTTTTGGTTTCTTTCAATTGCTCGGCGATCTTGGCCCATTGCAGGGTGTCATCGGCCAACAGATCTTCGAGATTGGCCCGTTCTTCCATCAACGCGTCGCGCTCGCGGATCAACTCCATCTCTTCCAGACGACGCAGGCTGCGCAGGCGCATGTTGAGAATCGCGTCGACCTGAACCTCGGACAACTCCCCCTCGCCCAGCGCGGGAGAAACATAGTCGGCCTCGTTGGTGGCACGGACGTGGCCGATACCCCAGTTCTCACGCATCAACGCGTCTTTGGGGTCGTCGTCGTAACGGATGATATCGATCACACGGTCCAGATTCAGGAAGGCGACGATAAAGCCTTCCAACACTTCCAGCCGATGATCGATCTTGGCCATCCGGTGACGGGACCGACGCAGCAATACTTCTTGCCGGTGATCAAGGAAGGCGCGTAGCACTTCCTTCATCGAGCAGACCTTCGGCGTTACGCCGTCGATCAACACGTTCATGTTCAGGCTGAACCGCACCTCTAGATCCGAGTTGCGATAGAGCATGCCCATCAGCACCTCGGGGTCGACGTTCTTGGAACGCGGTTCAATGATCAGACGAATGTCATCAGCGGATTCGTCGCGGACGTCGGCGAGGATCGGAATTTTCTTGGTCTGGATCAGTTCCGCGATCTTTTCGATCAGCTTGGACTTCTGAACCTGATAAGGGATCTCGGTGACGATGATCTGCCACTGACCACGACCAAGATCTTCGACCTCATACTTACAACGCAGGCGGAACGAGCCGCGCCCGGTGCGATAAGCTTGTGCGATGTTTTCGGGTGGTTCGACGATGATACCGCCAGTCGGGAAATCCGGACCGGGAACATAGTTCAGCAAAGTATCGTCACGGGCATCGGGCACTTTGATCAGATGCAGACAAGCGTCACACAGTTCGGCAATATTGTGTGGCGGGATATTAGTGGCCATGCCAACCGCAATTCCGCTGGAGCCATTGGCCAGCAGGTTCGGGAATTGCGCGGGCAAAACAACCGGCTCGGTCAGCGTACCATCATAGTTGTCACGAAAATCGACGGCATCCTCGTTCAGACCCTCAAGCAAGGCCTCGGCCACGATGGTCATCCGTGCTTCGGTATAGCGCGAGGCCGCCGGATTATCGCCGTCGATATTGCCGAAGTTCCCTTGCCCATCAACCAGTGGGTAGCGAACGTTAAAATCCTGCGCAAGACGTGCCATGGCATCGTAGATCGCCGCGTCCCCGTGCGGGTGATAGTTACCCATAACATCGCCCGAAATTTTGGCTGATTTGCGGAATCCACCTGCCGCGCTGAGTCGCAATTCGCGCATCGCATAGAGGATTCGCCGGTGAACCGGTTTCAGGCCATCCCGTGCATCGGGCAACGCGCGGTGCATAATCGTGGACAGCGCATAGGTCAGATACCGTTCGCCAATTGCTCGGCGCAGCGGTTCAGCCACCTCACCCCCATTGTCGGGGGCCTCCATGTTGGGGTCGTCGATCGTGTCATTCATAGATGATGTGATACGACGCTAGGCCGCCTGGGTAAAGCAAGCAGCGCACATTTTGCTGGGGACAAGTCGCGCTTTTTGCAACAGGGGGAGGCAAGTTCCAGATTTCCCCGGTTTTTCGACTCGGCTATCAAAATATGGTAAGATTTCATCAATTGAATGGCTGCTTTTTTTTGATGTTACGATTGCCTCTGGGGGAGCGACATGACGCGCCTTATACTTGTTACCTTTGCCATGCTTGGCTGGACCTTTTACGTGATGAGCGGTGGTCCCGATTTTGAACCACGCGGAATACGCACAGCCCAACCTGATCGGGTTGCATCGGTGTCCATAGCGGCTCCGAAAAAAGTCGTTGCAGCGCCTGTTGATGAGTTGGTGACACGGACCGCATTGAAAACGACCGACATAATCCCTCCGCTTCTCGAACCTGAACCTGCTTTAAACGAGACTGAGACCAAGGCTTTGCTCTCACAGGTCGCTGCAGGTTTGAAAGCCAATCCTTCCTTGTTCAACGATGAGAATGTCACTCTGACGCTGGCGTCTTTGGAGGAGGGCGTGAGTGCAATGCAGCAGGTCGCAACGGATGCCGACCCCCAAACGCCTGCATTGCCGGAACTGGTTGAGGTGACGAAAGACATCCGCGAGGTTTCGGGGACACGGGTGAACATGCGCGACGGACCGGGAACAATTTATCCAATCATCGGCAAAGCCAGAATCGGCCAGCAGGTCGAGGTTCTTGGTGAATCGGGCACTGGCTGGTTGCGGCTTCGCGTGTTGCCCGGGCAACAGGTTGGATGGATTTCCGCCTCACTCATCAGAAAAACCGCGAACTAACGTCTGGGTGTCATTGCCCTGCGCCAAACCTCGCCATAGCTTTTGGCAAGGATGACGCTCGGGGAAAACATGCAGAAATCGATTCTAATTACTGGCTGCTCGTCTGGTATCGGTCTTGACGCAGCACACGGCATGCGTGCACGAGGTTGGCGTGTGTTTGCGTCCTGTCGCCAACAGCGCGATTGTGATCGGTTGCGGGCCCAAGGGTTCGAAAGCCCCAGAATCGACTACACGGACGCCGACAGCATTTCCTCAGGTTTTTCAGAAGTTCTCGCTGCGACGGGGGGGACTTTGGACGCTCTCTTCAACAACGGAGCACATGGATTGCCCGGCGCAGTCGAGGACGTGCCGACCGAGGGGCTAAGGTATATTTTTGAATCCAATGTCTTTGGTTGGCACGAACTGACACGTCAGGTCATTCCCGTCATGCGGGCACAGGGATATGGGCGCATCGTGCAGTGCTCATCGGTTCTGGGGTTGGTGGCCTTTCCCTGGCGAGGTGCTTATGTCGCCACCAAATACGCTATCGAAGGCCTGACCGATACCATGCGGCTGGAACTGCGCGACACCGGCATCAAAGTTGTCCTAATCGAACCTGGTCCGATCACGTCGAAACTTCGGGAAAAGGCAATTCCACTGTTCGAAAAGTTCATCGATTGGGAAAACTCGGCCCTGAAGGCAAAATACGAAACCTCGTTGCTCAATCGTTTGTATAAAGACTCGGGTCCGGATAGGTTCGAACTCCCCGCTGCGGCCGTCACCGACAAGCTGGCCCATGCCGTCGAAGCGCGAAATCCTAAATCCCGCTACTACGTAACAACCCCGACCTATATCGCCGGGTATTTACGCCGAATCCTACCCACCAAAGCCATCGACCGCATCCTTTCGGACGTCTGAGACGATTTTACCAGTTCGCTTTTTGACGGCGTGACGCTAGATGAGGCGCAATGTAACAAAAAACGCGGACGGTGACTTGTTATGGACCTATTGATGGTCGTTTTGCTACTGGCCATGGCAGCGGTTGTTGTCGTGTTGACCATGGGCATCGCGAATTTCGGCAAAAGCGGAATGGAAGCCGCAAAGAAAAGCAACAAGATGATGCGGCTGCGTATCCTCTTTCAATTCATTGCCGTAGTTCTGATCATGCTCTTCGTCTATCTGCGCGGACAAGGGGGCTAGCAAATGGTCGTTCTCAACAAGATTTACACGCGAACCGGCGATGACGGCAAAACAGCCCTGGGTAACGGTGAGCGGGTTGCGAAGTATTCCGGTCGTGTCGCCGGTTACGGCACTGTGGATGAGCTGAACGCCTTTGTCGGCGTGGCGCGTTCCGAAGCAGACGGAGATGTCGAAGCAGCGCTCTCACTTATACAAAACGACCTGTTCGACCTTGGCGCGGATCTGTGCCGTCCTGACATGGACAAGGATGCAGAGGCTGACTATCCGCCGCTCCGCATCGCTCCGGCACAGATCGACCGGCTGGAATCTGAAATCGACGTCATGAACGAAGTGCTAGAACCACTCCGCAGCTTCATTTTGCCGGGCGGCTCGCGCCTGGCCGCCCATTTGCATGTGTGCCGAACTGTATCACGTCGGGCTGAACGGTTGGTTGTGGAATTGTCTAATATGGAGCCGGTCAATCCAGTGGCGGTCAAATACCTCAACCGCCTGAGTGACTGGTTCTTTGTGGCCGCACGGTGCGCCAATGAAAACGGGACCGCAGATGTCTTGTGGGTGCCCGGAGCAAACCGCTGACGCAGGTATTGCGCTCAAAGGACATGATTGCCCAATCGATTGAAATGACCCGGTGTCAAAAACCACAAAACGCGACGTCTCAAAGCTATGACGTGACGATTTTGCTCTGTTGTGAACGCTGCAGAAACGCTATTGAGACCGGCGAGAGCATTGGTGGAGTCGCTCCGCGGCTTACCGTTTTTTGAGGAGAAAGCGCTAAAATGAAGGTACTCGTGCCTGTCAAACGCGTGATTGACTATAATGTGAAGGTTCGCGTCAAAGCGGACGGTAGCGGTGTTGATCTCGCCAATGTCAAAATGTCGATGAACCCATTCGACGAGATTGCAGTTGAAGAAGCGATCCGACTGAAAGAAGCGGGCAAGGCCGACGAGGTTGTTGCTGTTTCGATCGGCGTAAAGCAATCGCAGGAAACGCTGCGCACGGCGCTGGCCATGGGCGCAGACCGCGCCATTCTGGTGATTGCCGCTGACGACGTCCATCAGGATATTGAGCCTTTGGCCGTTGCCAAAATCCTCGCCAAAGTGGTCGAGGAAGAGCAGCCGGGCATCGTTCTGGCGGGCAAGCAGGCGATCGACAACGACATGAACGCCACCGGTCAGATGCTGTCGGCCCTGCTGGGTTGGTCGCAAGGCACCTTCGCGTCCGAGTTGGACATCGAAGGCGACAGCGCCAAGATTACCCGTGAAGTTGACGGCGGCCTGCAGACCATCAGCGTCAAGATGCCAACCATCGTAACGGTTGACCTGCGTCTGAACGAGCCGCGCTATGCGTCGCTGCCGAACATCATGAAGGCGAAGAAAAAGCCGCTGGATGAGAAAACCGCTGCCGATTGCGGCGTCGATGTCACGCCGCGTCTGGAAGTCGTCAAGACCGAAGAACCGCCGGCACGCGCCGCAGGTATCATCGTGGGCTCGGTCGATGAGCTGGTCGGGAAACTCAAAGAAGCGGGGGCTGTGTAATGGCTGTTCTTCTTCTCGCAGAGGTTAACAATGGCGAACTGGCGATGGACGCCACCGCCAAGGCCGTCAACGCTGCACAGGCATTGGGCGATGTGACTGTACTGGCCGCAGGCGGTTCCGCGTCCGCAGCCGGCGAGGCCGCTGCCAAGATCGATGGCGTGTCCAAGGTTCTGGTGGCCGAAGATGCGTCGCTGGGCCACCGCTTGGCGGAATCAACCGCAGCGCTGATCGTAGGTCTGGCTGACGGTTATGAACACATCGTCGCCCCTGCCACCACCGATGCCAAAAACGTCATGCCGCGCGTTGCCGCGTTGCTGGACGTGATGATCGTCTCGGATGCCTCCGGCGTGGTTGACGGCTCGACTTTCGAGCGTCCGATCTATGCGGGCAACGCAATCCAGACCGTGAAGTCAAACGACGCCAAGAAAGTCATCACCATCCGGACCGCAAGCTTTGACGCTGCTGGCGAAGGTGGCTCGGCTGCGGTTGAGACCATCTCGGTTGGCGACGACCCCGGACTTTCCGAATGGGTCGAGGATAAGGTTGCTGAAAGCGACCGCCCCGAACTGACCTCGGCTGGCGTGGTTGTCTCGGGCGGTCGTGGTGTCGGCTCGGAAGATGACTTCAAACTGATCGAAACGCTGGCCGACAAGCTTGGCGCCGCTGTTGGTGCCTCACGCGCGGCGGTCGACTCGGGCTATGCGCCGAACGACTGGCAGGTGGGTCAGACCGGTAAAGTGGTCGCCCCTGACCTGTATGTCGCCGTCGGCATCTCGGGCGCAATCCAGCACCTTGCTGGTATGAAGGACTCGAAAGTTATCGTCGCGATCAACAAAGACGAAGAAGCACCGATCTTCCAGGTTGCCGATTTCGGACTAGTTGCAGACCTGTTCCAGGCCGTGCCAGAGCTGACAGAAAAGCTCGGCTAAGCCAAAGCGTCGAACTGAATTTGAAGGGCCCGCCGATTGGCGGGCCTTTTTCAATTCAGATCCAGCAACACTGGCAGCACCGCATCGGCAATCGCCCTATGGCCAGAAGGACCGATCATGTGCGCTGCCATCGGCACTTGCAACGTGCCGAACAGCATATCTTCAAGCTCATCCGACTCTCCTGCCACACATACAGCTCGCTGGATGACACCGGCACAGTTAGGTCTAAGCTGATCTATCATTGCGTCCTCCACCGGTATCATTTCTTGTTCGTGCGTGTGATCACGCTGTACCCGCAGGCACAGCAGCGCGACCGGAGGTACGATGCGCCCCAGCAGCGACTGAAGGTTCCGAACCCATCCCGCGCGCAACTCCTGTGCTATTAAATCAAACCGAGCGTCTGATTTCGCGTGTAGCTTTCCTAACAGGTGGCGCACAAAATGAACTTCGGTGAAGTCCTCCTCAGGGTACAGGTCTACCAGATCCTGCATCGGTTCAAGAAATCGATCGTTTCGACGGGAATGAACACGATAAAACCGGTTCGATTGATAAGAAACGCAAGGCGCTTGCAGCACACAAAGCTGAGACCGGTTGATCAGATCCAACAACCCCTGATCCCGCGACATCGCCTCGACCCCGCAAAACAGACTGCCAAAGTTTGCACATGTCTCACCAAGTCTCGCCTCCAGCACGGCTGGGAACGGGGTTTCCACAAAACGCCCGAAGGTTTCATCCCCGCCCACGCATGCCACATATGGCTTGGCCAGCGCAGACGCCGGACCCCGGAACCAACGCTTTGATCCAGCGTATTGACACACTGCATCTTCGTGCCCGCAAGGACCCGCCTGATGATAGCTCATATCGCTCACCCAAATATTCACCCGATTGCCATATTGCTGTCTCAGGTATTGAGAAATTCCTAATGTGCGCATTTGAAGCAAATTCCGCAGGCCTGATGCCCTTGCCGCCTGCCCCGATCTGCCGATAGTGTCGCCGTAACGCGCAGGGCAAAGGCAGCTGAACATGGAAGTGAAATCGGTCGGAGTGATTGGCGCAGGCCAAATGGGCAACGGGATCGCCCATGTCTTGGCGCTGGCGGAATACGACGTTCTGCTGAACGATGTCAGCCAGGACGCGCTGGACAGCGCCATTGCCACCATCGAGGGCAATCTGGCGCGTCAGGCGTCGCGCGGCAAGATCTCTGACGACGCCATGCAAGCGGCCCTAAAGCGGATCAACACAACGCTAGAGCTGCCACAACTGGGTCAAACCGATCTGGTGATCGAGGCGGCCACCGAACGTGAGGCAATCAAGCAGGCGATATTCGAAGATATCCAGCCGCATCTCCTGCCACATACGATTTTGACGTCGAATACCTCGTCTATTTCAATCACACGCCTTGCCAGCCGCACAGACCGACCCGAGCGTTTCATGGGATTTCATTTCATGAACCCCGTCCCCGTCATGCAACTGGTCGAGCTGATCCGCGGTATTGCGACAGATGAAGAGACGTTTAAAGCCTGCAAAACCGTTGTGGATCGACTTGGCAAAACGGCCGCAAGTGCCGAAGACTTTCCCGCCTTCATCGTAAACCGCATCTTGATGCCGATGATCAACGAAGCGGTCTACACGCTTTATGAAGGCGTCGGAAACGTGCAGTCGATCGATCAATCGATGAAACTCGGCGCAAATCATCCTATGGGGCCACTAGAGCTGGCTGACTTCATTGGCCTGGACACCTGTCTGGCGATCATGAACGTCCTGCACGAAGGTCTGGCGGATACCAAATATCGACCGTGCCCGCTTTTGACCAAGTATGTCGAGGCAGGGTGGCTTGGACGCAAGACCGAACGAGGGTTCTACGACTATCGCGGCGAGCATCCTGTTCCGACGCGCTAGCATAAAGGAAACACCGTCAGCGCGGCATTTGCATCAAGACTGAGGTGGGGGTTAGGGCTTAAGCGACTTGCCCAGAGACAAAGTGTGCTGCCTGAGCCATGTCATAAAGCCGCGAGGATCGCGCTCCAGCAACTCCATGTCGCTGTCCGCAACAGGCTCTCCGATGACCGGCGATTGCGGCTTGTTGCACGAGCGCACGATTTCGTGCAGCAACAGGCCCTGTCTCAGGATGGGGGACACGCGGTTTGCGATCTGATACCAGCGAGAGTTTCTGCCGGGGAAGAAAATCGGAACCACCTGCGCGCCGGATCGTCGGATCATCTTGGCCGTAAAGACATTCCATTCCTGCTCGATCGCCGGGCCAAACCAGTCTTCCGAAGACATCACCACCCCAGACGGAAACAGCGCCACAACGCCCCCCTGTTTCAGGTGTTCCATCGCCTTGCTGCGCATTTCCAGCATCTTTGCCTGCGCTTCAGGGTCATGTGGAAACGGGACCGGGATCATGAATGACGTTGCGGCTTCGTCCAGCCCGGTCAGAACCGAACGGGTCAAAATTCGGTAATCGTTGCGAACCTGTCCGATCAATTCCGCCAGGATCATTCCGTCGACCATCCCATGCGGGTGATTGGCTACAACAACAACAGGTCCTGCCTTCGGGATGCGGGCAATTTGTTCCTGCGGCGTGGTCAGGTCGATGCCCATGATCTTAAGCGCACCGCCCCAGAACCTTTGGCCCCGATAGTATTCGTTCTTCTTCTCGAACTTATTGACCATTCGCAGAATGGTCAGCTTGCCGGTGCACCACTCGATGGCCCGAATGGCTGTTGAAGTCCAGACATCGTCGAACGAGTTCGCATAGGTCAGAGTCCTACGATCGTAGATCTCACCCTGATCTGCGGTCCCATCCACCACCGGGCTTGTCTTGGTCTCGTGCGTTGTTTCCGCCAATTCCTGGTCTTCCCGTTCTTCCTGTCCCAACGGGGCGGCTTAGAACCCCTCTCCGAACTTGTCGCTCACGAGGGTCTCCAGAGCTTCCGCCAATGCCTCAGCATCCGGTCCGGACGTCTCGACGTCAATAGTGGTTCCGCGCGATGCTGCCAACATCAAAAGGCCCATGATGCTGTCGCCGGATGCAGAAAGTCCGCCTTTCGACACCTCGGCATGCGCGTCAAAACCCTCGACCACTTCGACCAACTTGGCCGAGGCACGCGCGTGCAGGCCTTTTTCGTTTACAATTTTCAAGCTTCGGTTGGTCATTTCAGTGAATCCGGTACTAGTCCAATGTCACATTTTGCGCATTGATGTATTTCCGTCCAGCCTCCATCGCCTGCCGAACGGCTTCGGCGACCGGAAGGTGGCGGCTTTTGGCCAATTTGATCAACATTGGCAGGTTTGCACCATAAAGGATTCGACGATCCTGTGGGGCACAGGCCCGCAAGCTGAGGTTCGACGGGCTGCCACCAAAAAGATCGGTTACGATGACGACACCGTCGCCAATATCCACCTGATCGGCCGCGCGGCTGATTTCAGCCTGTTTTTCATCGCGGTCGTGATCTGCTTCGATCGCAATTGCCAAAAGGCCTGGCTGAGGCCCGACCACATGTTGCATGGCGGCCAAATACTCCTGAGCCAGCCCCCCATGCGCTACGATCACAATCCCGATCAACCCGGCCTCACATTCAACGATCGACGTTCCATCTCGCGGTGTCTAACTGCCACCTGCTGCCCCCCTTCTGCAAGAGCTTTCGCAACCGCTTCGGCCATAGCAACAGATCGGTGTTGACCGCCAGTACAACCGAACGCCACTGACAGATGCGCCTTACCTTCCGCACGAAAGGCAGGCAACAAGAGCGTCACCAAATCTACGACACGGTCAAAAAACGGTTCATAGTTTGTATCGGACTGCACATAGTGCGCCACATCCGGGTTTCGACCGTCCGCCGCACGTAACTCGGGACGCCAATACGGATTTGCCAAGAACCGGCAGTCGAAAACCATATCAAGACTGCGTGGAAGGCCGCGTTTATACGAAAAGGATTCAACGGATATCGCCAAATGACGGCCACCCTTTGGGGCAAACCATCGCTCGACCTCTTCCCGCAATTGGTGGACATTCAAGGCTGTGGTGTCGATCAACGTATCCGCAATCTCGCGAATAGGCGTCAGCAGCTCCTTTTCGGTTCGCACGCCGGTTTCCGGACCCGCGTCTTTGGACACAGGGTGCCGCCTGCGGGTTTCCGAGAAGCGACGCAGCAGGACGTCGTCACTGCAATCCAGATATAGCACCGTCAGGTCGTATTGCTTCATGCGACCCAGCTTTTCCGCCAGTTCTATGAACCCCACTGTCGAGAAATCACGGTTGCGCGCATCGATCCCCAGCGCCATGGGACGGTCGCTTTCTGCTCCATCCAACAAACGGGACAACAAGCCCATGGGCAGGTTGTCAATTGCCTCGAACCCAAGGTCTTCCAACACGTGAATTGCAGTTGAACGGCCTGCTCCGGATGGGCCGGTCACCAACACGATCTGACTTTGCGATATCATTTACTCGGCCATTCCGGGTCAACGCGTCCCATTTTCAACAATTGGATCAGAGCTGCGGGCAAATTGGGGACACCAGCGCCGCGAAGCAATGGCACAGTTTGCCCCAGTAACTGGATGGTGATCGGCTCTGGCAGGCGCGCATCTTCGGTTTGACCCAGATCGACGACATAGTGAACCGTAGCTGATCCGGCGGAGCTAGCGTGTAAAAGCCCGATTCCGCGCGCTTCAACCAAACCGCTGATGTTCTGCACGGTCATTGCTGTGACCTTTCCCCGCTCCAAACGCAGATCAACCCGGTCGTCTGCAATAAACTCTGCCCCAAAGGCCATCATTTGCAGCGTCAAAGCGGATTTTCCTGTCCCCGGGACCCCGACAACAAGAAGACCCCGACCTGCAACAGCGACACAGCTTGCATGAACGCGGGCACTGTCCTGGTTCATCGCGTCTGACAAGCTACTGGTTTTCATGAGCTTAGACTGGCAACCCCACCACAAAGCGAGCACCCAGCGGATCCGAAGTGATATCAGCCTCGGTCGGCCGGATGTTTTCGGCCCAGATCACGCCTCCATGCGCCTCGACAATCTGTTTCGAAATTGCCAGTCCCAGCCCCGAGTTGTTTCCGAAATGCTCTTCCGGCCGTTCCGAGTAGAACCGCTTGAACACTTTGGTCAAAGCCTGTTCGGGGATACCAGGGCCGGTATCTTCAACCACGACCAGAACACGGTTGTCGCGCTGGCGCACCCAAACCCGGATGGCATCGCTTTCCTCGCAGAAGGAAATCGCATTGGTGATCAGATTGACAAAGACCTGAGCCAAACGCGCTTCAAGCCCTTGAACAACAATCGGCTCGGACGGCAGGTCAGTGATATAGTCAATTCCCTGGGACCGGGCATCCTCTCCCAGATACTGACCGATGTTGCCAAGCAGTTTGAGCAGGTCAAAGGGTTGTTCTTCTTCCTTGACCAACTCGGCATCCAGACGCGACGCGTTAGAGATATCACTCACCAGTCGATCCAGCCGACGCACATCATGTTCAATCACGCCCAGCAGCTTTTCACGCTGATCGTCGCGCTTGACCATACGCATCGTGCCGACGGCAGATTGCAAGCTCGCAAGCGGGTTCTTGATTTCATGCGCCACATCAGCTGCAAACTGCTCATTTGCATCAATGCGATTGTAAAGCGCGGTCACCATGCCACGCAGAGCACGGCTGAGGCGGCCAATTTCATCGGGCCTACCACTAAGATCCGGGATCCGGATACGGCCCGGATTAACACCGGTACCCCGGTCTTTGCCCATCTCGGCAGCAGAGGCCAGATCTGCCAAAGGGTTGGCGATCGTCGAGGCAAGAACCAGGCTGAGGCCTACGGACACAAGCAAGGCAACAACAAACATCTGCAGAATGCGTTCTTGTTCCCGCCGGGCCAGTGCATCGATCTCTCCAGCAGGGCCGGAAATGGCGACGGCGCCCGCAGGAATACCTTCGTACAGGATGGGGGCGGCGGCAACGATCACCGTATCGCCCGCATCGTCCTGCACAGCCTGCACCTGATTTTGGCCCAACAATGCCTGAGGGACTATGGTCTGAACACGTTGTGCCAGGGTTGGTGCCTCTCCGGTCGAAGACCAGTTGAAAATCTGTGATATCCCAGTCCAGACAGCGTTCAACCCATCGCTGATTACGGTACTACCAGTTTGCACGTCAGAGTCTGAGCGCAGCAGAACCGGCATTTCTGATGCCGGCGGCGCGCCACGCGTCCAGCCAATCAGGGTACCATCGGCATCATAGACGAAGACTTCGCCGCCTTCGGGCAAGCTCAGGCCAGCAAGGGTGTCTTTGACATCCAAATCTCCGGCATTTTGTTGACTTTGAAGCGCGCCCTGACGCATCTGAGTTTCAAAAACGTTGCTGACCAGCTGCGCATCACCGATCAAGTTGCGCGCCGTTTGCTGGACTTGTTCCTTTCGGGAATCGTCCAGATACAGCAACCCCGTCACCAGGATTACGAGAGCAATCAGGTTGAAGGTGATAATTTTGCGAGCCAAGGGAGAGCCGCGCAGGGAAAACAAGTTCCTGCGAGATCGTTTCTCACGAAGCTCTGCCGATTCGGGGTCTTGCGGGATAACCCAGTCATCCCCCAGAACGACGTCACCGTCGCGTGGTTCTCTGGCTTGTTCGGTGTCGCGCACGGGACCCCATTACCTCTTGCAGGCGGCCGCGCCTATTCTTCGTTGTATCTGTACCCGATGCCGTACAGAGTTTCGATCGCCGAAAACTCTGAGTCAGCAGCGCGCATCTTCTTGCGCAGGCGTTTGATGTGGCTGTCGATAGTACGGTCATCCACATAGACCTGATCATCATACGCGACATCCATCAATTGGTCACGGCTTTTGACAAAGCCCGGACGCTGCGCAAGCGCTTGCAGCAAAAGGAACTCGGTGACGGTCAAAGACACATCTGCGCCTTTCCAGCTGACCGCATGACGCAGTGGGTCCATCCGCAGTTCGCCGCGCTCCATCACCTTGGTATCGCCGGTCGTGGCCACCGCGGCATCTCCGCTTGTGGCTTCCTGCCGACGCAGAAGGGCGCGGATGCGCTCGACCAACAGACGTTGTGAGAACGGCTTTTTGACATAGTCATCCGCGCCCATGCGCAGACCCAGAACCTCGTCGATCTCATCATCCTTCGAGGTCAGAAAGATCACTGGCATCTGCGTTTTCTGACGCAGACGCTGCAACAGGTCCATACCATCCATGCGCGGCATTTTGATATCGAGAACGGCCATGTCCGGCAGCTTCTTGTTGAACGCATCCAACGCCGCTTGTCCGTCATTATACGTTTCGACCTCGAAACCTTCGGCTTCAAGCGTCATGGAAACGGACGTCAGAATGTTTCTATCGTCGTCCACCAGTGCAATCTTTGACATCGGGTTCGCCCCTATTCCTGCTCACTCACGCAATAATTCGACTATTTGTAAGGTATTGTTGGCGATTTTGCGCCAGCGAATCAATCCGTAACTGCGAATCGTGCCTTTGTTGCGGCAGGGATGCGGCAAAATTGCCTTGCTTCCCGCAAAAATACGCCCGGTTCTCCGGCAGGAAATTCTTGATGGCGCTAAACCTGTACTTGGTTGCGCTAACTGCGCCAAACCGTCCTGTTCATGCCCCAAAAGACCGTGATAAGACGCGCCTATCCGCCGGTTTTCCCCGGCAAACTGCCCCAAGAGCGCAGTCGGCCCAAATCGCCGCCGCGCCGCCACAGGAGAAGAAACGCATGACATCTGGACGGGTTAACCCGCAATTCCGCCTCGAGGATCAGGGCATCGAGGGTCTGGGCAATGTCTATTACAACTTCATGGAACCGGCGCTAATCGAACAAGCTCTGAAGCGCGGCGAGGGGACGCTCGGCAATGGCGGAGCTTTTCTAGTTTCGACCGGCAAATTCACTGGTCGATCCCCCAAAGACAAGCATGTGGTCAAAACCGACAGCGTTGCAGACAGCATCTGGTGGGAAAACAACGCCGCGATGACCCCGGAAGGGTTCGACGCGCTCTATGTCGACATGGTCGAGCATATGAAGGGTCGTGACTATTTTGTGCAGGATCTCGTTGGCGGGGCCGATCCGGCTTATTCAATAAACGTGCGGATGGTCACAGAACTGGCCTGGCACAATCTGTTTATTCGTCACCTGCTACGCCGCCCGGATCGCGAAGATCTGGACGATTTCACAGCAGATTTCACCGTCATCAACTGCCCAAGCTTTCAGGCCAACCCAAAAAAGCATGGTTGCCGCAGCGAAACGGTGATTGCGATGAACTTCGATCGCAAGTTGATCCTGATTGGCGGAACCGAATATGCGGGCGAGAACAAGAAATCCGTATTCACCCTGCTGAACTACATGCTGCCCGAAAAAGGCGTGATGCCGATGCATTGCTCAGCCAATCACGCGGTTGGCAACCCGGTCGATACGGCCGTGTTCTTTGGCCTGTCCGGCACAGGCAAGACCACACTCTCTGCCGACCCCGCGCGCACTTTGATTGGGGATGACGAACATGGCTGGTCGGATCGCGGTACGTTCAACTTTGAAGGTGGCTGCTATGCCAAGACCATCAACCTGAATGCCGAGGCAGAGCCTGAGATCTACGCGACCACATCCAAATTCGGTACAGTAATCGAAAACATGGTGTTCGATCCCGAAACCAAAGAATTGGATTTCGATGACGACTCGCTGACCGCTAACATGCGTTGTGCGTATCCGCTGGAGTACATCTCGAACGCCTCCGGCAGTGCATTGGGTGGTCATCCCAAGAACATCATCATGCTGACCTGCGATGCTTTTGGTGTATTGCCTCCGATTGCGCGGCTGACCCCGGCGCAGGCGATGTATCACTTCCTGTCTGGCTTTACTTCGAAGGTCGCGGGCACCGAGCGTGGTGTTACAGAACCGCAGCCAACCTTCTCAACCTGCTTTGGCGCGCCTTTCATGCCGCGCCGCCCCGAAGCCTACGGTAACCTGCTGCGCGACAAAATCGCTCAGCACGGCGCGACCTGTTGGCTGGTCAATACCGGTTGGACCGGTGGTGCCTATGGTGTTGGCAGCCGGATGCCCATCAAAGCGACCCGCGCTTTGCTGACTGCCGCGCTGGAGGGATCGCTACGCGATGCCGAATTCCGTAAGGATGCGAATTTTGGATTTGACGTTCCTGTTTCGGTTCCCGGTGTCCCCGAAGTTCTGCTAGACCCACGTCGCACCTGGGATGATCAGGCCGCGTTCGACAAACAAGCCGAGAAGCTGGTTCAGATGTTTGCGGAGAATTTCGAACAATATGTCCCGTTTATTGACGAGGACATCAAAGCCGTCGCAATCGGTTAGAATAAAAAAAGGGGCGCTGACGCCCCTTTTTCGCTGCTGCGCGCGCCGAGCTTATGCGATCTCCTTAAAGTTGTTTAATCGCATTTGCGTGTACAAATTCGTTGTCGTGAACGATCCCTTCAGGTATTTCTTTTAGTCATTGCAACTAAAAAGCCCGGCGCAATTGCACCGGGCCAAAACTGAAAATACCTTTGGGCAGCTCATGCGCATTCACTCACAACGGCGGTTTGAGCAACCTAATCAGAAGACTAGTCTAATAGGATGGGGATAAGTGTCAATATGAGATTAGCTGAGCATTTGCCGGTTCAGCACGTTTCACATGGTCGCATGGGGTGCGATGCAAGACACTAAAAACAACGGTTATGTATATGTCAGAAATCTCGAAGCTCACAGAACTACGTAAACTGATGCAGAGCATGGAGCGTACGCTCGGTCTGGAAAAACTCTCTCCGGTTGAGCGTGATATTTATTACGCAGCGGAAGAACTGTCGAAAGCTGACCAGGAAGTGCGCACGTTTGGTCTGATCGAACACACGCTGGTCCAAAGCGTCTCACGGCCGACTTTCTTTCGCGCTTTGAAATCGCTGGTCGAACAGGGGTATCTGTCTCAAAGCGGCAGCGCGAACCGGGGGCGCTACGTCGTAAATGCCCCCCAGTGATGTTGTGCCCCGGCGCAACGGCGGCTGATCCCCGTGCGCAAGTGGGCCTCTGAAACCTTTTTCGCGTCCTTGGCGTATGTTGTCGTGTCGATCCTCACGTTCGAGGTTCTGATGCCGCTTCAGAACGTCTTCTTTCCCGAGTATCCAAGTCGCGCCAGCCTGCTGTTTCTGCCTCACGGCGTCAGGGTTCTGACGGCATGGCTATTGGGATGGCGAGCAATCTTCGCGCTATTGCCCGGGGTATTCTTGGTGTTTGCGTATCTGGGCGGATCAGATGTCTTTCTACCAAGTCGCCTGATGGCAATTGCTATTGCTGTCATAACAGCTCCGACCATCTTTTATCTGCTGAAATGGATCGGATGGGACTTGTTTCCACGCTCGGACCGGCAGCCTTGTTGGTCCTGCATTATGTGTGTCGGGGTCATAACGTCGATACTTATGTCAGGACTGACCAATCTCGCGTTTGGCAGTGCGACCGCCGAGTACGTCGCCTTTCTGATCGGAGATATCTCAGGGCTGTTCTTCCTGATGCTGGGTGTGTATTTCGCATTCCGCTTTGCAGATCGTCGCGCATAGCGCGCTATCCCATCAGGCCTCGCCGCAATAGGTTTAGGCCTGCGACAAGCAAAACAATCAACGTGGCCTTCCGAAAAACGGCCTGATCGATCCGATCCTGCAGCCGCAAACCCACCCACATACCTACCAATGCTGGTGCAACAAGTACGGCAGAGAACGGTGCTGTTTCGGGACGCAACACCCCAGATCCCAGATGCGCGATCGCCAAAGCGATCGAGCCCAACCCATAGATAACGCCCTGCGTACGCATTTGTTCCAATTTGGGGGTGCCCAAGGCCGTCAGGTAAGCAACGGTTGGAGGCCCCCAAACGCCAGACATGCCTCCGACAAAACCTGCCACGGCGCCGATGATCGCTTCGATCCTTGCTGAAGTTGCGCGCAGCGTCAGCTTAAGGCCAAGGACTTGAATCATCGCAAAGATCGAAACCGGGACGCCAATCATCAGCAGAAATGTGGACGCAGGTACCAGTGCAACCAGTTGCGCCCCGCCCAGTAGGAAAATCAGTCCAACTATCAGAAAGACGCGGAACCGCCGGATCGACGCGTAGGCAGCTTTCGTGCCTTCGCGCAGCGCCTGAAAACCGTTGGTGACCAATGTTGGTAGGATCAATCCTGCCAGAGCCAGTTCCGGAGGCAGAAACATGCTGAGCCCGGATATCATGACCATTGGCATAGCGAACCCTACTATGCCTTTGATCCAACCCGCGGCAAAAGCGACCACCAAAGACAGCGCCACGTCCAGCGGAGAGAGTATGGAAAACAATGTCATGGCTCCTAGATAGCATTCCGGTGAATTTCTGCAGCGCAAAAACGACTAAGCAACTTTTGAACTTTTTCGCGGCGTAATTCGTATTTTTGTTGCGCTGCACGTGCAGCATGATATGACCAGACGACCCAGAAAAGGACGTGATTCATGGCCCATGACGGACAGGATATGACCCAGATGACGACAGCAGCGATTTTGCCTAATCTGCTGGATTTGACACGGGCCGCTGCGCCTGCGGTCGAAGCCGTGTTTGAACAGGCTCGCAATTCTGTGCGTGACATGGTCACCGCTGATGGCCGTGTGTCTGGCGCGTTGATTGAGGCCAACCAGACAGCCGCGCATGGGCTTGCCTGGCTGGCCACCTACGCTCAATCGCTAACTCAGATGCAACGCTGGGCCGAGGCTTTGGAAGCCGACAGCAAGTTCGGCGAGACTGAGCAATTGCTTCATCAGATAGCGTTTGGTGAGTATTTGCACCAGGTTGCCGGCGGCATTCCGATGAACCAGGGTGAGCTTGTCCGCCTTCAGGATCTGGGGCTTGGCTGGGACGCCCTGTCGGGCTTCCAGTGCACCGAGGTACAGACCTTGATGGCGCAGGCCAACTCTCAGGCTGCACGCACCCGTTTGGTCGAACTGATGCAGGACCAATCCGGTGCCACCATGTTCGGCGCATCCGGTTTGGATGAAGAACTTGAGATGATCCGCGATCAGTTCCGGCGCTATGCCGTTGAAAAGGTTGAACCCTATGCACATGATTGGCACCTGAAGGACGAGTTGATCCCGATTGAAGTCATCAAAGAACTGGCCGAGATGGGTGTGTTCGGTCTGACCATCCCTGAAGAATTCGGCGGCTTTGGCCTGTCCAAAGCCTCGATGTGTGTTGTGTCCGAAGAACTGTCGCGCGGCTACATCGGCGTAGGTTCGCTGGGCACCCGGTCCGAGATCGCAGCGGAACTGATCATTGCGGGCGGCACAGACGCACAAAAGGAAAGCTGGCTTCCGAAGCTGGCCAGCGCGGAAATCCTGCCCACAGCAGTGTTTACCGAACCCAATACGGGATCTGACCTTGGCAGCTTGCGCACCCGCGCCGTCAAGGACGAGAATGGCGATTACCAGATCACCGGCAACAAGACCTGGATCACCCATGCCGCCCGCACCCACGTAATGACGCTGCTGGCGCGGACCAATCCGGACAGCGCGGACCATCGTGGATTATCGATGTTTCTTGCCGAAAAGACGCCCGGAAGCAACGAAGACCCCTTCCCGACCCCCGGCATGACCGGCGGTGAAATCGAAGTACTAGGCTATCGCGGCATGAAAGAATACGAGCTGGGTTTTGATGGCTTCAAAGTCAAAGGCGAGAACCTGCTGGGCGGCGAAGAGGGCAAAGGTTTCAAGCAATTGATGGAAACCTTTGAATCCGCCCGCATCCAAACGGCCGCCCGCGCCATTGGCGTGGCGCAAAGCGCGTTGGATATCGCCATGCAATACGCAGAAGACCGCAAGCAGTTTGGTAAGTCGCTGATCAGCTTCCCGCGTGTGTCGGGCAAGCTGGCGATGATGGCGGTGGAAATCATGATCGCACGACAGCTAACCTACTTCTCGGCCTGGGAAAAAGATAACGGGCACCGCTGTGACCTTGAGGCCGGGATGGCCAAACTTCTGGGGGCACGCGTCGCATGGGCCGCAGCGGACAATGGGTTGCAGATTCACGGTGGCAATGGATTTGCACTGGAATACAAAATCAGCCGCGTTTTATGTGACGCGCGCATCCTGAACATTTTCGAAGGGGCTGCCGAAATTCAGGCTCAGGTCATCGCACGACGTTTGCTGAGCTGATCTGAAACGGTATCCTTGTTTCCCCGACTGGACCCGGCCACGTGCCGGGTCTTTTTCTTGAATTGTACATGCGCCGAACAGTGCATCTTTCGTGTTGTAAAACTTTTTCGGGTCGGTTCCGAAATGCCTGCTGCGCAACTCAGGTTATGCTGCGCATGCAAAACGTGGGCGTTCAAAGGCGAAGGGCTAAACAAGACGTTACCTGCCCGTAAACGCAACAATCGCGGGTAAACTCCGGTGTCTTACTGACCGATCTCGACCGCATTACCACATTCGGCGATCGCCTCGACCACCACCGGCAGCATCCTATCGGCCACCAGTTTTGACCCCTCGGGCGTCAGATGGGTGTAGTCTACGTATAGCGACTTGTCCTGATGTGCAGGACCCGCGATTTGCGCAACATCTGTGAACGGGATACCTGCTTGTTCGAACAGGGCCGGAAATTCCGGGCGGGAGCGTATCATGATCTCTTCCCGGCCCGGCACGTATTTTTCGCGCGTAATCTGGGCAATCTCGCGATCCGCCGGGCTAAGGTGATCGGTATTTTCGAACACGACTTCGGGCTGAAGAAACACGTGGTAACAGAATCCATGGTAGTCGCTGAAGGCGTCCATCAACTTGTAGTTGCGTAAAAAGCCGATCTGGGCGGCCTCGGCCACTTCAGCCGGAAAATCCCGTTCCAAAGCAGCGGCGTCTCCTGAGACGTTATAGCGCGGCGCTTCGTAACGATCATAAAGGCCCTGCGTCAGTTTCGAGACCAGTTTGAACGTATAGGAGTACTCGGCTGGTGCCCGTAAGAACGCATATGTCGCAAAGAAAGGCTTTCGTTCGTTCAGGGCATCAACCATGCGGGCCGATGAATACCCATAGCTCTGGATTGGGTTCTTAACCCCGACATTGTAGAAGTCATTGTGCCCGTCCAGAAACACGATCATGTCCGGCTCGTATTCGTACAGCGTTTCATAGAAATACAAAACGTGTTGAAAACTGTGATAAGCCGCCACGCCGGCGTTGATCACTTCGATGTTTACGCCGGGCATCTCATCCTGCAGCTGCGCGCGCAGATCCTGTTCCAGGAAATGCGAAACCGTTTCCTGATTTGTCAGGGTTGGATGCTCGGGGTAGACGCTGCCTTGCGAGCCGATTGCATAGGCAGTCGACCCACCCATAAGGAAAATGCGGTATGTGTCTTGTGGCTTGGGCAGCGCGACGGACGTATCCCGCCGAAACCCCTGATCCGAGTGAATCCGTTCTCCACCCGTGTCAAAGTCGCGGCGATAATCGGGGTTCAGTTCATGCCCCCGGATCGAGGAATAGAGATGCCGTTCTGCCCGGCCGCCCAGCGCGTTGTCAAAGACATGGACTACAGCGACATAAGACAAAAGTTCGATCAGCAGGGCCAAAAAGACCACGTAGATCAGGATCATGAGGGCCTTGACGATAGGTCGGGTCTGGCCAGTTTTGCTCACGTCATCACTCTGCGTTAGGGACAAAACAATCTCCACTCATAAAAAACGCATTTCTGCGTAGATACTAAATATAAGCTACCCCAATTGGGGTAAATCAACTCAGAGAAAAAGCCGGTTGTAATGCCGGTTCACTATGTCGATTTGCGACCTTACGTCAACTATGGGCCGCGTCACGGTTCGTTGTTTCGACCTATGCCTTGACCTGGCGCGATAAGCAGGCCTAAACGCAATCACCCATTATGTCTGATCCGCAAGGTTTATCACGATGCTGCGCTTTGCCTTTTTGCTGCCTTTTTTGGGATTCGCGCAATGCGACCGGGATGAAAGCGTCGCTGCGTATGGGGCCGCAGATCAAACATGGGCGCTGCAGGAAATCGATGGCGTGCCTTATGACGCAACCGCGCTGATACGGTTTCCAGAAGAGGGCCGGATCGAAGGGAACGCGCCATGCAACACGTACAGCGCGACGTTGAACGCACCTTATCCCTGGTTCGAACTGCAGGATCTAACCGCCACTCGCGCCGCCTGTGCCGGGCTTGAGGCTGAAGGGTTCTATTTTGCTGCGTTGATGGCGATGACCCAGTCCGAAGTGTCAGGCGACGTGATGATCCTGCGCAATGAGGATGGGCACGAAATGGTGTTCAGAGCCGTCGAGTAAGCTGATCCACAAAGCGGGCGCGCGCCTCGGGCAATGGGTTATTGCCCAGCGAGGTTGCGACGCGATGTGTCAGGAAATAGCCGGTCGTCTGTAACGCTTCGATAATCTCGGCATCCGGGGCGTCGCCTTTGCCGCGCAGACACGGCGGCAGCGCAAGCAGCTTGTCCGCCCATTCCCCGGCCCCCTGGGCGCTAACGGCACGCCCGGACTTGGGTGAGACATAGATCAACCCGTCGGTCACTCCGGTCACTGCGCATGTATGCAGATCCAGACCAAACCCCAGCTCTTCCAGCAGCGCCAGTTCCCAGCGCAAGTAGGCCAGTGGCCAGATCTCATTCTGACCCAGAAGGTCCATCAACTGTTCGGTCTTATTGTAGATCGCCGGGTGCGGTTCACGTTCGGGTAGGCAAAACGCCAGCAGCGCCACCACTGCGTTCAGCCCCGCCAGCGCCAACCGTCCCGAAAACGCCGCCGCAGCGCGGGACCTGAGCGGTTCCACCTGAAACGTGCCAATATGTTCCTCAAGCCGCGCGCGCCAAAGCACATCCAACTGCGCTCCGGGCTGCAGGATCGGCGCAATCTTGCGACTGGTCCCCCCGCGCACAACACCGGCATGGCGACCGTGGCCTTCGGTAAAGACCTCAATAATCGCAGCTGTTTCGCCGTGGCGGCGAGAGGTCAGAAGGATACCGTGATCGCGCCAGTCCAAGAGCTAGACTTCCCCTAAATTCCAAACAATTCTTGGGTTTTCAACACCTTTGGGTTGCATCGCGAATTCCCGTGTGGATAACCTGTCACAGATCAAACTAAAGAACGAATAGAGACGTGGAAAGATTTAAGAAGATTTTTGGCTGGGTGTTGAAAGCCTTCGGCGCAATGGCTCTATTGTTCATCTTGTTTATCGTAGGTGTGTATTTCTTCAGTCGCCAAGAGCGAGCATTGGCGCGAGAGTTTCTTCTACTCGCAGGTCAAGAAAACTACGAATCTGCGTTCGAGTTAACGTCCAATGAAATGAGAAACGTTTATCCGCTGCAAATGTTGAAATCTCAGTTCGAAACGATACAACCGTACACAAGTGTTTCTTTCAACAACGTCCATATTGGAAGTGGTAAGACCACATTGTCTGGCACCGCCACTACGGACGAAAACTGCGTCAGCTTGATCACATTCGTTATTGAGGACGACCGAATCTCAACTTTCCAGATCGACAACCCTTGTCTCGTTGATCAAGTCGCCGCGTGATTCACAGCTTTTTAGACGCTCCCTGTTTACGTGTTTTGGAGAAGCGTGCTAGCCTAATCCCTCATCGTCGAGCAGATGCCGCCCCCGTCGATCTTCCACCTCAATAACCCACAGGTCGGGGTCAAAGCTGCGCTGGCGCTGGATGGCGGCGTCTACATCCGCCTCTGGGCCGTTGGAGAGTTCGACCCATTTGCGGTCGCCGCTCATCAGGTCGAAACTGCGTTGGAACGCCACCGCCTGACCGTCCAGCGTGTTAAGCTTGACCAGCACAGCGCCCGCGGTTTCGTCGCCATGGGTCACGACAAAGGCCGGGATGTCCTGAAATCGCAGGCGCGCCAGATAGGCATGGACCCAGAAATCAGCTGTCAGCCGCGTCATGCGTTGCCGTCTTTGAAATCCAGACCCATTTCCGAATAGCGCTCGGATTCCTCCAGCCAGTTGGGCCGGACTTTGACCTGCAGGAACAGGTGGATTTTACGGTCGAGAAACTCTTCCAGTTCCGCCCGCGCCGCTTGGCTGACCGCCTTGATCGTCTCGCCCTTTTTGCCCAGCACGATGCCTTTGTGGCCGTCGCGCATGACATAGATGATCTGGTCGATTTTGGCGGAACCGTCCTTGCGCTCTTCCCAGCTCTCGGTTTCGACCGTCAGCTGGTAGGGCAGTTCCTGATGCAGGCGCAGGGTCAGTTTCTCGCGCGTCATCTCAGCGGCGATCATGCGCAAGGGCAGATCGGCGATCTGATCTTCGGGGTAGAGCCATGGGCCTTGAGGCAGTTGCGAGGCCAGCCATTTGCGCAGGTCATCAACGCCATGGCCCTTTTCGGCTGAGATCATGAAAGTTTCAGCAAAGGGATAGCGTGTATTCAGGTCGCTGGTCAGGGCCAACAACACTTCGGATTGAACCTTGTCGATCTTGTTGATCGCCAGCGCGATTTTACGGCCCTGCCCGATCTCTTCCAGACCTTCGAGGATGCGCTCGACCCCTTCAGTGATGCCACGATGGGCCTCGACCATCAGCACGACGACATCGGCATCGGCGGCCCCGCCCCACGCGGCGGCGACCATGGCACGGTCCAGGCGGCGTCGGGGTTTGAACAGGCCGGGAGTATCGACGAAGACCAGTTGCGCGTCGCCCTCCATCGCAACACCACGGATGCGAGTACGAGTGGTTTGCACCTTATGCGTCACGATCGAGACCTTGGCCCCGACCATGCGGTTCAAAAGGGTGGATTTGCCTGCGTTGGGCTCTCCGATCAGGGCGATAAATCCGGCACGTGTGGTCATGTGTGTTGCGATCCTGTTTGCAAGTGCGCACCCCTATAGCAGAAAGGGGCTGCGGGCCAGAGGGATTTGTCGCATTGCGGCCATGCATACAAGGTGGCAGGACAGCGAAGCGCCACGCCAAAACCAGCCAGGCGACCATCCAATCCGTGAGGCGAGATATGAAACGTCGAGAGTTTCTTTTGGGCAGCGGTGCCGCTGCGGGAGCGCTGGGTCTGAGCGGGTTCGGTCTGGTGGCCGGGACGCAAGAACTGGTAATTCAGCCAGCCAGTTTTGCGCTTAGGGATCAGGTCACGGATGGCATGGTCAGCCTGTCGTCAGGCGCGCCTCCTCCGGTTCTGTATGGACGTCAGGGTGAGGTGATGCGGTTGTCGGTGCGCAATACGCTGACCGATTACACGGCGATGCATTGGCACGGGCTGCGGATCGCCAATGAGATGGACGGCGTGCCTTATCTAACCCAGGTGCCGATGGGTCAAAACGAGGTTTTTCAGTACGAATTCACGCCACCCGATGCAGGCACCTACTGGTATCACCCCCATTGCATGACGATGGAGCAGATGGCCCACGGGTTGACTGGCGTGATGGTGATTGCCGAACCCGACGACCCCGGCTTTGACAGCGAACAGGTGATCAATCTGCGCGATTTCCGGCTGGATGATGATGGCGCATTTCTACCCGCCTATACGCAACGGGGTGCGGCCCGCGCGGGAACATTTGGCAATGTCCACACCGCCAACTGGTTGCAACAGCCAGTCTATGACCACGCTGCCGGTGGGCTGGTCCGCCTGCGTGTGGTCAACACCGACACGACCCGGATTTACAAACTGCATCTTGAGGGGGCCGAGGCTCGGATCATCGCCTGGGATGGGCACCCGGCCGACGTAGAAATTCCCCTGCCCAGCGCTGACACACCGCTGCTCGTTGGCTCCGGTCAACGGGTGGATTTTGCGGTGGCGATGCCTGAAGGCGAAGGTCAGACCGTCGCGCTAATGGCGAAACTGCCGGGTCAACCGCTCCGCGCCATGGCGCGGTTGCGCGCAGTTGGCGCGACCGTTGCGCGAAATCTGCGTGACTTGAAGCCCCTACCCGTCAACCCGGTTGCAAAACCCGATCTGGCCAATGCGGAACTGCATGAGTTCGTCTTTGGCTGGACGCCTGAAGGTGGCGTTCCTAACAACGGCTTCTGTGGCTCGCTCGGTTACAATTTTTGGTCGATCAATCGCAAACCGTGGCCGGGGGATGCAGCACAGGGCGTGGGCCCTTTGGCGACGCTGGAGCTGGGCAAAACCTATGTTCTGAGGTTGCGGAATGAATCGCCAAACTTGCATCCGATCCACCTGCACGGGCTAGCCTTTGTGCCCCTGAGGTCAAATCAACGCCAATTGCCGCCCCAGATGACGGATACGATGTTGCTGCTAAAAGACGAGGTGGTCGAGATTGCCCTGGTTGCCGACAATCCGGGCGATTGGGCGTTTCATTGCCATGTGATCGAGCATCAGAAAGCCGGCCTGACCGGGTTTATTCGGGTTGTTTGAAGGGCGGATTGCGCCCCTCAAACTAATCAAGTGTCAGGTTTCCCGGCGGGTGATCAGGCGCAGGATTGCAACCAGTACGATGCCGTAAAGCACATGACCAATCAGCGCGACCCAAGTAATCCCGGTGAAGTTCAAAAACGGCGGTAGGCCCGAGAAGGTGGTAACGCCGCCGATTGCGAATACCCATAATCCGGCCCCGTAAAGCGCCGAGGCCAGGAACCAATGCACCGGACCCACTACGAGCGTCCAGATAGGTTTGAAGACATAGGCCCATCCCATCGGGTAGCCAATCAGACCCACGATGTAGAAATGGACAAAGAACCCGAGAAAGGCACTGCTTGGCAGCCCGAGGCTGGACAACAGACTCTGTGCCAGACCTTCGGGCGACAGATTTGCCCAGCCGATAGAAGGGCTAAGGACCTGGCCCCAGAAATCAAATGCCATTGTGGCGAAAAACCCGGCGATAAACAAAAGCCCGATATAGGTTACACTCAGTCTGCTTTTTTCCATTGAACCGCTCTCAATAACCTCAATTCGTAAACTCTGATCGGGCTTAGTGCGGCCGGGTCAAAGCAAGTCTGCAGTACATAAAAAGACAGCCAGATTTTGCCAGAATTATCAATGAAGTGTTACATATTTTACAATGCAGTGCCGGTCGCGCGTCAACTAAGACGTTCTAGCAAAGCCTTCGCCGCCGCCTGTTCCGCCTGCCGTTTCGATCCGGCGGTGGCCTGTGCCTCGGTGCCGTCTTGCAGGCGGGCCGCGATGGTGAAGACAGGCGCGTGGTCGGGGCCGCTGCGTTTGACTTCAACATAGCTGGGTGGCTTCTGGCCGCGGGCCTGCGCCCATTCCTGCAACGAGGTTTTGGCGTCGCGGGCGTCGGCCTCGACACTGTGGACCCGATCGCCCCAAAGGGCGAGGATCACGTCGCGCGCTGCTTCGAAATCAGCGTCGCGGTAGATGGCGGCAATCACCGCCTCCATCGCATCGCCCAACAGCGCCTGTTTGCGGCGTCCTCCCGAGAGCATCTCGGACCGGCCCAGTTTCAGCACCGCTCCCAGATCGATCTGCAAAGCCACATCGGCGCAGGCTTCCTTGCGGACCAACGCATTGAAGCGCGGGGCCAGCTGGCCTTCGGATGCCTTTTTGTCCGCCTCAAGCAAGGCGGTCGCCATCACAAGTCCCAACACTCGATCGCCCAGAAACTCCAACCGCTGATTGTCGGGCCGAGTGGACGAAGAGACTGAGCCGTGGGTCAATGCCCGCAGAAGCAACTCGGGGTTGGCGAACTCATACCCAAGCCGCTGCTGGAACGCTTTTATCTCGGCCGATAGCTTCAATTGACTGCCTTGAAGAACCGATCTCCGCGCCAGGTCCAGAAGAACAGCATCGAGCGGCCAGCGGATGAGAACATGATCCGATCGGCGCGACCGATCAGGTTTTCATATGGCACATAGCCAACCCCTCCGGCGGATTGCGGCAGGCGGCTGTCGGCAGAATTATCGCGGTTGTCGCCCATGAAGAAGTAGTTGCCTTCCGGCACGGTATAGACGCCGGTGTTGTCCGATCCCTGATTGTGGATGTTCAGAACATCGTATGAAACGCCATTGGGCAGCGTTTCGATCATGCGGGATTTCTCACAGATGCCCCCGTTCCCCACCGGGCCGTTTTCGCATCGTGGTCGCAGACCCTGAGGACCTTGCGGAGCGGCAACCTCAGTAAACACGCCATCGGGCTGCTGTGGAACCGGTGTTCCGTTCAGAATGATCTGCCCCTCTCGCACCTGAATGCGATCCCCCGGCAGGCCGATCAGCCGTTTGATGTAGTCCCGCCCGGTGACCGGGTGGCGGAACACGATCACATCGCCGCGTTCGGGATCGCCGCCCCAAATGCGCGTATTGTCTTCGCCTGGCAGCCAGCCGCAGATACCTTCCGCATCAATGTTCAGGCCGATGCTGGGCATGACCATGCTGGGGCAAGATGCGTAGGAGTAGCCATAGGCCATTTTGTTGACGAACAGGAAATCCCCAATCAACAGGGTTTGCTTCATTGATCCGGAGGGAATCCAGAATGGCTGGAAGAACAGCGTGCGGAAAACACCCGCGATCAGCAGGGCGTAGACGATGGTCTTGATCGTCTCCCAGACGGCATTTCCGGATTTGGCTTCCTCGGCCATACTGCTCTCTCCAGTCTTTGCTTGGTTGGGGTGCTACATGCGGGTCGGGTGGGGGCAAGTCAAGGCCGTGCGGCGCCATCTTGCAGTGGTCGCGCCTCGATCACGACAAAGGCCTGCGCCCAGGGGTGATCATCGGTCAGAGTGACGTGGATGATCGCCTCGTACCCGTCCGGGGTCATTTCCTTCAAACGCTCGGCAGCCCAGCCAGTCACATGCATCATCGGCTGGCCGGTGCGGAGGTTGGTGACAGACATGTCTTTCCACGCGATCCCCATGGCAAGGCCTGTGCCCAACGCCTTGGAACACGCCTCTTTCGCGGCCCAGCGCTTGGCGTAGGTGCCGGCCGTGTCGGCACGACGTTCGGCCTTGCTCTGTTCAATATCGGTGAAGACACGGTTGCGAAACCGATCGCCGAAGCGGTCAAGCGTGCCTTGGATGCGCTCAATATTTGCGAGGTCCGTGCCGATGCCGAGGATCATGTTCCCTGCTCTACTTTGCGTGAGTGCATGCTGTATCCTCGACCAACACCGAAGACAAAAGCGTAGCGGCACAAAAACAAGGAAATACCCAAACTGATCAAGAGCTCAAAGCACCATAGAACGACTTGTTCTGACAAGTGCCAACGTTGGGGTGAGACTGTCAGATTATAGAACAAAGCACAGACAAGTACTGCAAAAAAAGTGGTCAAAACCATCTTACGCGCGAGAATCCAACTCTTCTCTGGCGGGCCGCATTTGAAACCTCTACGACCGATATCAAATCCATACACCAAAGCAGCCACCACAATCGAAAAGATCAGCGAGGATAACCTTGTGGGCCATTCAAACCACAGAAATGCTCTCGCCATGTTCAGAAAGACATAGGTCATTAGAACGATGCTCAGAAACAGAGGGCGATGCAATCCAACTTGCTTGTCTCGTGAAAACAAATTCTTCACCCAAAATCCCTCAGCTAGGATCGCTTAAGACAACCGCACCGTCAGAATCTTGTAACTTGCCAACCCAAAGAACCCGGCAAAGGCGAAATCGAACCAGCGGCGGGTGCGGCGGTAGGTTTGGACCATGCGCGCGGACGAAAACAGAAAAGCGTAGCCGATGAAGATCAGCAACGATCCTGCGTAGAGTAAGCCAAAATAGCCCAGCAACATCGCGAGGCTAGCGTCATTGGGGGCGACGATGGCGTAGATCGAGCCCCAGCTGAGGATCGCCTTTGGGTTGGTCAGGTGAATGGCCGCCCCTTTGGCAAAGATGGTTGGCAGCGACCCGGTGATCGGGTTGCCCAATGCCACGTCATCCGAGGTCAGAGCGCGGCGCAGCGCCTTGAGGGCCAACCAACCCAGATAGGCAACGCCGATGTAGCGGATCACTTCGAATACCCAGACATTGGCCAGCATGATCGCCGACAGGCCCAGCGCGGCGGCAATGCCCCACGCGGCGGACCCGGCACAGATGCCCAGCGCAAAAGCCAAACCAGCGGTGCGGCCTTCATTCATGGCTGTTCCGGCGATGCCCATAGTTGCAGGACCCGGCGAGCCGCCAGCCAAGAGCCAGGCGATCCAGATCGCGACAAACCCAGAGGTGATCATGCCCGCGCCTCATCCATCAGGCGACGCATTTCGGCCATGGCCGGGGTGAGGCCCAGAAAGATCGCCTCCCCAATCAGGAAGTGGCCGATATTCAACTCGCGCACTTCGGGAAAGGCCGCAACGGGCTTGACCGTATCATAGGTCAGGCCATGGCCCGCGTGCACCTCAAGACCCAGAGAATGACCAAATGTCGACATCTCGCGCAGCGACTCCAGCTCGCGCGCGGCATCTTCCATGCGGCCCTCGGCATGAGCGTCGCAATAGGCGCCGGTATGCAGTTCAATCACCTCGGCCCCGATGCGATGGGCGGCTTCGATCTGACGCTTGTCAGCGGCGATGAAGATTGAGACGCGGCAACCAACCTCACGCAGGGGCGCGATGAAATGTGCTAGCTTGTTTTCCTCGCGCGCGACCTCCAGCCCGCCCTCGGTCGTGCGTTCCTCTCGCTTTTCGGGAACGATGCAGACAGCGTGCGGTTTGTGGCGCAGGGCGATCTTCTGCATTTCTTCAGTTGCGGCCATTTCAAAATTCAAAGGCACCGACAGAACCTCCATCAGCCCGTCGATATCGGCGTCCGAGATATGGCGGCGGTCTTCGCGCAGATGCGCTGTGATGCCGTCTGCCCCTGCTTCTTCGGCCAGTTTCGCCGCGCGCAACGGATCGGGGTATGCCCCGCCACGCGCATTGCGCACCGTCGCCACATGATCAATGTTCACGCCCAGACGAAGATGGTTGTCAGACATCACCCGATTCCTTTTTTCGGTTTTGTCCCGAACCTAGAGCGTTTGAGTCGGGAACGGCAGCCTTAGCTTCGGCCAAACGTTTGATTTGTTCGAACTTCGCCTTGATCTTGGCGCGGCGGCGATTCTGATAGGTGCGGATCAACGGCAGGCTGAGATAGCCGCAGATCAAACCTGCTATGATCCCCGGGATGACGCCGCCCACCAAATAGGGGAAAAATACATCGTCATAAAACCGGCTGAGACCATGCCAATCCGCTTCGCGTCCCGTGAACACGGCGATGCAATTGTCTTTGAGATCGCCCATTGCATCGGCAAACTTGCCCATCAGCCCATGCGTGTCGCCCTTGCGGAAACGGGTGCCCAAAAGGAAATGTCCGGTCTGCAGGCTGACGACGCCGATGGGGACGTAGGTCAGCGGATTGCCGAAGAACGTACCGCTGAGCGCCGCCAGAATATTGCCGTTCAGCAGACGCGCCAACACGGCGGCGACCACGAAATGGAGCCCGTAAAACGGGGTAAACGCAGCAAAGACCCCTGCCCCGATTCCGCGCGCGATCCGGTCAGGTGAATCCGGCAGCCGGCGAACGCGGTGTTTGACATAGTGAAAGGCGCGGGTCCAACCACCACGCGGATAGACAAATTCAGATGCGACCTGGACGGGTGAGCGTCGATCTCGGCGCTTGAAAACCACTCCTGATCACCCCTTCTCAGCCAGCCGCAACTGCGGTTTTTGCGCGGTCCCGATACCTTTCGACCGCGGCAACGTCGCTTTCAGCCTCTAGCATCAGCATCAGAGAATGAAGCTGTTCCAGATCGCGCAGTTCGACGTTGATCATCAGTCGGTAAAAATCCGGTTTCCGATCCACGAATTCGAGGTTGGAGATATTGGCCTTTTTCTCGCCTATCAATGTACAAATTCGCCCCAATACACCGGCATCGTTGCCAATGGTCAGGTCCAGCGTGGCGCCGTAGACTGCCGGGTGCGTTCCAGAGTGCCAGTGCAGATCGACCCACCGCTCGGGCTCGTTCTCGAATTCAGACAGGCGGTCGCAATCGATGGCGTGCACAACCACACCTTTGCCACGGTAGGTAATCCCCACTATGCGTTCACCCGGCACCGGTTGACAACAAGGCGCGCGATCAAAGCTCTGCCCTGGTTCCAGACCAATCACGGCGCGGCGTAACGGGATGGCATCGCCTTCATCCTTGGCGAGCTCTGGATACACCGCCTCGACCACCTCATGGGCGGTCAGTTCGGCACTGCCCAACCGGGCCAGCAGTTCCTGACGGTCCGTAAGTCGCAGATGTTTTGCTGCAGTATCCAGCGCCTTGTCGGTTGCTTTGCGCCCAACGTTCTCGAACCCAGCGCGGGCCAGTTCCTTGCCCAGTTTGATAAAACGTTCCCGATCAACTTCGCGCAGGGCACGGCGAATGGCAGTGCGAGCCTTGCCGGTCACGGCGATCTCAAGCCAACTGACCTGAGGCGTTTGCCCGTCTGCGGTAATGATATCGACCGACTGACCGTTCTTGAGCCGTGTCCACAAGGGCACGCGGATGCCATCCACTTTGGCGCCAACACAGGCATGGCCGATGCGTGTGTGAATGGCATATGCAAAGTCAATGGGTGTGGCACCACGCGGTTGCTTGACCACATCCCCTTTCGGCGTGAAGCAAAACACCTGATCCGAATACATCTCAAGCTTGACGGCCTCGAGGAAATCTTCGTGGTCTTCTTCGTTGTCGAACTGCTCGGTCAGGTTGGAAATCCACTTTGCCGGATCCACGGCAAACGGGTTTTCTGAGCGTACACCGTCGCGGTACGACCAATGCGCCGCGACCCCGGTTTCGGCCACGTCATGCATCTGACGGGTGCGGATCTGAACTTCAACCCGTTTGCCGTCACGCCCCGACACTGTGGTGTGAATCGAGCGATAGCCGTTCGATTTCGGCTGGCTTATATAGTCCTTGAACCGCCCGGGCACGGCGCGCCAGCGCTGATGGATTGCGCCGAGGGTACGATAACAGTCTTCCTCGGTCTGGGTGATGATGCGGAACCCGTAGATGTCAGACAGGCGCGAGAAGCCCTGATCTTTTTCCTGCATCTTGCGCCAGATTGAATATGGCTTTTTGGCACGCCCAAATACCTCAGCTTCGATCCCGACCTTTTCAAGTTCATGCCGCATGTCGCCGGTGATGCGATGGATCACATCGCCGGTTTCTCGTTGCAGCGTGATGAAACGGCGGATGATCGATTGGCGCCCTTCTGGATTGAGAACGCGGAACGCGAGGTCTTCAAGCTCTTCCCGCATCCATTGCATACCCATACGGCCAGCAAGTGGCGCATAGATATCCATGGTTTCACGCGCTTTGATCACCTGCTTTTCCGGTCGCATGGCCTTGATGGTGCGCATGTTGTGCAAACGGTCGGCCAGCTTGACCAGGATGACCCGCAAATCCTTGGACATGGCCATGAACAATTTGCGGAAGTTCTCGGCTTGCTTGGTCTCGCGACTGGACAGCTGCAAGTTGGTCAGTTTGGTGACACCATCGACCAGTTTGGCGACCTCTTCGCCGAACAGTTCTGACACTTTGCCATAGTTGGCTTTGGTGTCTTCGATTGTGTCGTGAAGCAGCGCGGTAATAATCGTGGCATCATCCAGACGCTGTTCGGTCAGGATGGCGGCAACGGCAACGGGATGGGTAAAATAGGGCTCGCCTGAGTGGCGGAACTGCCCGTCATGCATCTGCCGGCCAAACTCATAGGCCTTTGCGATACGATCAGCATTGGTCTTGGGGTTGTAGTTGCGGACCAGCGCAATCAGATCTTCAGCAGAAATCATCCGGTCCGCACCTTCGTCTTGGGGCTTACCCCTGGCCCTGAGCCTCCATCAATGCGCGCAGGAGCTTTTCTTCGGACATGTCGTCATCGGCAGGCTTGTCCGATTCCGCACCCATAAGCAGCGCCATCTGATCTTCTTCAGGCTCGTCAACCTCGATCTGGGTCTGGTTGGCCTCAATCAGGCGTTCGCGCAGATCATCTGCGCTTTGGGTCTCGTCGGCGATTTCACGCAGCGACACGACGGGGTTTTTATCGTTGTCACGGTCAACGGTGATCGGGCCACCGGCGGAAATCTCGCGCGCACGATGGGCGGCAAGCATTACCAGTTCGAACCGGTTTGGAACCTTGTCTACGCAATCTTCAACCGTTACGCGGGCCATCGGGCGCTCTCCGTTACTGAATCCGTGTCAGGAAGAGGTTTATCTAAGGCCGATTGCACGCCTTGACAAGCAAGAAATGCTGCAAATGCGCGGATCACAGAGGCGTGACTGAAACAACATCTTCGGCAGGCAGCATAGCGACCATCTCGGTCACTGTGCGACCTAGCACCGGATGGCGCCAATCGGGTGCCACATCCGCCATCGGAACCAGCACAAACGCCCGGTCCTGAAGACGCGGATGCGGCAGGATCAACTGATCTGGCGCTTGCTGCCGCTGATCCTGTGGTGAAAGGGTCAGCCAATGGTCAAATTCGTTACGATCGGGCAACACAGTGTCACCCCAAGCGACCAAGTCCAAATCAAGCGTGCGCATGCCCCATCGCTGTATCCGCTCGCGCCCGAATTGGAGCTCGATCTCGTGCAGAATCTGAAGCAGGTCAGCGGGTGCTTTGTTCGAACTGAGCAGGGCGGCTGCATTTACATAGTCCGGACCGGCACCAGCCGGAAAGCACGGGGTCGCAAAAAACCGGCTGACCGCACGAATCAGCACACCCTTGGCAGACAAAGCGTCCAGAGCCCTCTGAAGTGTCACTTTGGGTCCGTTTCCACTCAGATTGAGATTTGCGCCCAGCGCGAGCACGGCTTCGGGCAACGAATCGCTCATTAAACCTCCTTTGTTAACCAAATTGGACACTTGCGATACACAACAAATGCCCTAATTATAGGCTTACCAGTGCGTCCGGAATTTCACTCACTCACCAAAGTCGCGACGTGTTGGATTATACCGGAAGGGACTATTTATGTTTTATAAGGACGAACGGCTAGCGCTGTTCATTGATGGCTCGAATCTTTACGCTGCGGCAAAAGCACTCGGTTTTGATATAGACTACAAACTTCTGCGGCAGGAATTCATGCGCCGCGGCAAGTTGCTGCGAGCCTTCTACTATACTGCGCTACTGGAAAACGACGAGTATTCTCCGATCCGCCCTCTGGTTGACTGGCTGCATTACAACGGCTTCACCATGGTGACGAAACCGGCCAAAGAATACACCGACAGCATGGGGCGTCGGAAGGTCAAAGGAAACATGGATATCGAACTGACTGTCGATGCCATGGAACTAGCACCGCGCGTCGATCATATCGTGCTGTTTTCGGGTGATGGGGATTTCCGCCCGTTGATTGCAAGCCTGCAGCGTCAGGGCGTGCGTGTATCGGTCGTTTCAACCATCCGCAGCCAGCCGCCGATGATTTCGGACGAGCTGCGCCGCCAAGCCGACAACTTCATCGAGCTGGAAGACCTGCGTGACGTCGTAGGACGCCCGCCGCGCGAGATGCCGGCTGAACCGCGCAGCGTCGCAGTGGCCAGCGGCAGCTGATCTGACGATCAAAACGGGATGGGGACGAAATTCGCGCGGTCAGGACAATTGATCCTGACCGCGCTTCTTTAACTATAAACAGGTGCTCAAACATCGTCGGGCTACCATCGATTCATGTCAGATCAATGACGCGGTCCTGTCTGGACCAAGGCTGGGAAAAGACTTACCTGTGGCCTAAGGAGACAGCGACATGAGCAAGCCGCCACTGACACTTTACTTGGCCGCACCGCGCGGGTTCTGCGCAGGCGTGGACCGTGCCATCAAAATCGTCGAGATGGCCCTGCAAAAATGGGGCGCGCCGGTCTATGTGCGCCATGAGATCGTGCACAACAAATTCGTCGTTGACGGGTTGCGCGCCAAAGGTGCCGTCTTTGTCGAAGAGCTGGACGAATGCCCCAATAACCGACCGGTGATCTTTTCCGCCCACGGGGTGCCTAAATCGGTTCCCGCAGAAGCCGCTCAGCGCGAGATGATTTATGTGGACGCGACCTGCCCATTGGTCTCGAAAGTCCATGTCGAAGCACAGCGTCACGCCGATGCCGGGTTACAGATGATCATGATCGGTCACAAAGGCCATCCGGAAACGGTTGGCACGATGGGCCAGCTGCCGGATGGCGAAGTGCTGCTGGTCGAGACTGTGGACGACGTGGCCCATGTTCAGGTGCGAAACCCCGCGAAGCTCGCCTTTGTTACACAGACAACGCTATCGATCGATGACACCAAGGACATCATCGCCGCGCTTGAGGCGCGGTTCCCGGCCATTGTCGGACCGCACAAAGAAGACATCTGCTATGCAACGACCAACCGGCAGGAGGCTGTCAAAGAGGTCGCTCCAAAATCCGACGCTTTGCTCGTGGTCGGGGCCCCAAATTCATCCAACTCGCGCCGACTGGTCGAAGTCGCATCGCGCGCCGGGTGCACCTACGCGCAACTGGTTCAACGTGCGACAGAGATTGACTGGCGCGCGCTGGAAGGGATTTCGAGCATTGCGATCACAGCTGGCGCATCCGCCCCCGAAATTTTGGTAAATGAAGTCATCGAGGCTTTCAGCGATCACTACGACGTCACGGTAGAGCTGGTCGAAACCGCCGTTGAAAATGTCGAGTTCAAAGTCCCCCGTGTTTTGAGGCAACCCGCGTGAACGGGGTTCCAAAGGCGCCACTCTATCTGGGGCTGGCGGGTCTGATCCCGTTTATCTGGGGTGCGCTGACCTATCTGAACGGGGATTTGCAGGCCTGGGGTTCGAGTACATTTGGGTCCCGGTTTGTCGGGCCCTACGTCCAGCTTTTCTATGGCTCTGTGATCCTCAGCTTTATGTCCGGCGTTCTATGGGGCTTTGCGACCAAAACATCTGGCAGCAAGGCGGCGACCTGCTATGCGCTGTCGGTTCTGCCTGCGCTGTGGGCCTTTTTCATGACGAGCGGCGGGCCGGTCACTGCGGGCCTCAACCTAATTGTCGGGTTTGCCGGGCTGCTGCTGCTGGATGCGATGTTCTGGTATTGGGGCCTGGCGCCGCGCTGGTGGATAAAACTGCGTATACTGCTGACTGCAATCGTCGTTCTTTGCCTTGCTGTAGGAGTGTATCTATGAGCGATCGTGACACAATTTCCGTCTATGACGCGCAGGCCGCGCGGTACGCGGAACTGACAGATGACTCGAACAAATCTGACCGGGGCATGGATGACTTCATCGCAGCGATACCGGCTGGGGGAACAGTACTGGATATTGGCTGCGGTCCCGGCGCCTCGGCTTTGATCATGGCTGAAACGGGGCTTCAGGTCGACGCGACGGATGCCTCGGCAGAAATGGTCAAGCTGGCCTCGGCTCATAAAGGTGTTTCGGCCCGGCAGGCTAGTTTTGCTGATCTGGATGCAGACAACGCATATGATGGCGTGTGGGCTAATTTTAGCCTGTTGCACGCGCCGCGCAGTGAATTCCCGAACCATCTGGCCGCTATTCACACGTCGCTCAAACCCGGCGGCGTGTTCTTCATAGCCTTGAAACTGGGTGAAGGCGAAGGCCCCGACCGGCTGGGTCGATATTATAGCTACTACAGCGAGGACGCATTGAAGACGCATCTGCAAGACGCCGGTTTCACGGTAACCAACCAATGGCATGGCAGCGGAACAGGGTTGGACGGATCAGAGTCGGAGTGGATCAGACTGGCGGCCCATGCCTGAGCTTTTTGCCTATACGGATGGGGCCTGTTCCGGCAATCCCGGGCCTGGCGGTTGGGGTGTGTTGCTGCAGGCAAAGGACGGTGAGACCGTCCTGAAAGAGCGTGAACTGAACGGCGGCGAAGCGGAGACCACCAACAATCGAATGGAATTGCTGGCCGCGATCAGCGCGTTGGAGGCACTGGAGCGCGCCTCGAAGATCACCATTGTCACGGACAGCGCCTATGTCAAAAACGGCGTCACCGGCTGGATTTTCGGATGGAAGCGGAACGGCTGGAAAACATCGAACAAAAAGCCGGTCAAGAATGTTGATCTGTGGCAACGACTGGACGAGGCGCAATCGCGCCATGACGTCATCTGGGAGTGGGTCAAGGGCCATGCGGGCCACCCCGAGAACGAAAAGGCCGACGAACTGGCCCGTGCAGGCATGGCGCCCTTCAAGCCAAAGAAGGCGCAGGCGTGAACGGTCTTGCACTGCTGGACTATGCATCGGTTTTGGTGTTTGCGCTGACTGGCGCGTTGGTGGCCAGCCGAGCACAACTGGACTTGGTTGGATTCGCCTTTGTCGCCTGTCTGACGGCCGTTGGTGGAGGCACGGTTCGGGATGTTCTGTTGGATAGGCATCCGGTGTTCTGGGTCGGCCAACCCGACTATATCCTGATTGCCGCAGGCGCTGCAGTTCTGGTGTTCTTTACTGCGCATCTGATGGAAAGCCGGTACAACTGGCTGGTCTGGCTGGACAGTTTCGCCTTATCGATTGCGGTCGCTGCGGGCACCGGTGCCGCAATTTCGCTGGGTCAGTCCGGCGTCATCGTGGTTCTGATGGGGATCACTACAGGATGTCTCGGTGGGTTGATGCGGGACGTTGTCTGCAACGAGGTGCCTTTGGTTCTGAAACAAGGGCAGCTTTATGTCTCGTGCGCGTTGGCAGGGGCTTTGGCGGCGGTCATTGCAACAAAGCTGGGGTTGGAGACGTTGCCCGCACTGGGCGTTTGTGCGTTGATATGCTGGGCCCTTAGGGCGGGCTCGCTGCTGTTTGGATGGCAACTACCGGTCTACAAAAGCCGCCCTCCCCGGCAATAAGCCGGTGGGCATTGCGATGGAACTGCCGAAAAAACAAGGCGCGAGGTCTGAGATGAAGTCCAGGTTTCCACAGATTGCAGTCTGTCTGGCAGTGCTGGCGTCTTGCGCAGAACAGTATGCGCCAGTCAGCTTCGTCGCACAGGGCGATGAGATTATTGCAACCGGCACAATCGACGACACCACGCTGACGGCGTTTCGGGAGGTGACCTCAGACAATCCAAAGATAAGAACCCTAGTCTTGCAGCATATAGAGGGGTCACTGGACGATGATGCCAATGTTGTCTTCAGCCGCGTGGTGCACAATGCGGGATTTGACACTGTAGTACCGTCCGATGGGTTGATTGCCTCGGGTGGAACGGATTTGTTTCTGGCCGGGAACCGGCGTATTTTGCAGCCTGGCGCATGTGTCGGCGTCCACAGTTGGGCTGGTTCTGGGATCGTAGCAACCGAGCTTCCGCAGAATGATCCCGAACATGACCGGTACATCAGCTATTTCGAGGATATCGGCTTTGACGATGACTTCTACTGGTTCACGTTGGACGCCGCGCCCGCAGATAGAATTTACTGGATGAACGCCTCGGAAGCGAACAGATTTGGTATGACCACCAACGGATCGCCCCGGTTGGGCGCTGCGCCAGACTGTGACGCGCGCTAGAGACGGGTCATCAGCGTTTGATGTAGGTCTGCCAGATCCAGATCACCAGCAACGCACCCAGAATGGCGCCGACAAATCCCGACAGCCAGCCCATAACCGCCAGCAGCGTGCGCAACAGGAAGCCACCGACCAAGGCACCCACGATACCGATCAGCATGGTGGTTGGAATGTCCGCTTCGATCCGCATCAGGCGGGTGGCCAGAAATCCGGCGGCAGCGCCGATGATGATCAGGGCAACAACGGGCATCTTACCTCCTCCAATGGGTTGGCACGATGATCAGCGCACCGATAGATGAAAGTACTGCATCCAGACCGGGCGGGCCAAAGCTGATGCCAAACATGATCCGCACGAAATAGAACAGAAACGCACCACCAACACAGATGATGATGGATTGAAGGTAGCCATTGTGGGTAAAGCCCGTTTTCTCGGACACGTACCCGACGATCCCCGCGATCACTACGGTGCCCATCAGGATCATGAACATGCGGCTCTACTCCGAAAACAGGCGAGTGCCCGCCGGAATTGGCCAGCCCCGCAGGAAGGTTTCCTTATCCTGCGCGCCTTTGCCCGCCCTTTGCAAGCGCAGCAGGTCCAGAGCACCGGATCCGCAGGCAACGCGAAGCTGGTCATCCAGAACTTCGCCCGGTGCCCCCTGCCCCTCAGCAAGGCGCGACGCGAGCAGTTTGATCCGCTCGCCTTCAACCTCGGTCCATGCGCCGGGGAAAGGCGAGAGGCCGCGAATATGCCTGTCGATCAGGACAGCCGACTTCGTCCAATCGATCCGCGCCTCGGCTTTTTCGATTTTGGCGGCATAGGTCACGCCATCTTCGGATTGCGGCTGCGGTGTCAGATCTGGCAGGTGGGTCAGCGCCTCGGTGATCAGATCAGCACCAAGAATTGACAGGCGATCATGCAATTCGGCGGTGGTTTCTTCGGGTCTGATGCTGGTGGATTTGCGCAACAGCACCGGACCGGTGTCCAACCCGGCCTCCATCTGCATTATGCAGATCCCGGTTTCTGCGTCCCCTGACATGATTGCCCGATGGATCGGCGCAGCCCCGCGCCAGCGCGGCAACAGGCTGGCATGGATGTTCAGACATCCCTTTACCGGCGCATCGAGAATAACTTGGGGCAGGATCAGACCATAGGCCACAACAACGGCCACATCCGCTTTGAGATCCGCAAAGCTTGCCTGTTCTTCAGCAGATTTGAGAGAGATGGGATGGCGGACAGTCAGTCCGAGCGCATCGGCACGTGCATGGACCGGGGTCGGGCGGTCTTTCTTGCCGCGCCCGGCGGGGCGTGGTGGCTGGCAATAGACGGCGGCGATTTCGTGTCCGGCCTCAACCAGCGCATCCAGCACCGGCACCGAGAAATCCGGCGTTCCCATGAAAATTACTCGCATCCATCTCTCCGTAGGATGGGGGTTTATCCCATCTTTTTGGCTTTGCGCAGCAACATGTCGCGTTTCACCTTGCTGAGCCGGTCGAAATACATCTGACCATTCAGGTGATCAATCTGGTGTTGCACACTTGTGGCCTCGATACCGACAAAGTCCCGGCGATCCACAACGCCTTGTTCATTGAGGAATTTGACTGTCACCGCGCGGGGCCGTTTCACCTTGGCCGAAACACCGGGCAAGTTGGGGCTGGCCTCATCATGTTCGCGCAGCTCGATCGAGCTGTGCAGGATTTCGGGGTTTGCAAGACGAACGGCGCGGCCACGTTCGGTCGAGCCATCGACAACCGCAAGACGCAGCATCACCCCTATCTGAGGTGCAGCGAGACCGACACCTGGCATTGCCTCCATTGTGTCGATCATATCGTTCCAGATGGCCCTGATGTCATCGGTGACTTCGGCCACATCCTCAGCCTTGCTGCGCAAACGCTTATCCGGCCACGGCAGGCAGGTTCGGACGGTCATGAACGGGCCTGCTCACGTTTGAGCTTTTGCATCTTACGTGTGATCATCTGGCGTTTCAGCGGCTTGAGATAATCGATGAACAGTTTGCCATCCAGGTGATCAATCTCGTGCTGCACACAGGTCGACCAGAGGCCATCGAAAGTCTCCTGCTGCAGTTTCCCGTCGCGGTCAATCCACGTCACGTCAACGACCTTGGGGCGGGTCACTTCCGCATATTGATCCGGAATCGACAGGCAACCCTCCTCGTAGACATTGGTTTCGTCCGAGGAGGCAATGACTTCGGGGTTGAACATGATCAGTGGTCGGGGCGTTTCGCCCTCTTCCTTGATGCAGTCCAGAACAATCAGCCGCTCCAATACACCGATCTGAGGTGCGGCCAGCCCGATTCCCGGTGCGTCGTACATCGTCTCCAGCATGTCATCAGCCAGCGTGCGCAGCTCGTCCGACAGGTCAGCCACAGGTGCGCAGACCTTTTTCAGGCGGGGGTCGGGGTGGATCAAGATATTGCGTTTCATGAGGCTGATTTAGGACAACCCGCGCCTAGCCGCAACGCCCCCCTTGCACCTGACCGATTTACAGTTAGCTTTCGTCCGAGAAAACGGAGCAGACATGACATTCAACGACCTGATCGATCGCCGGGGAACCAACAGTTCCAAATGGGATAAGTTGGAAAGCCTATATGGCGTGTCACCCAAAGACGGGCTGGCGATGTGGACGGCGGATTCCGACTATCAAACAGCGCCCTGTGTCATCGATGCCGTCCGCAAAGCGGCCGAACACGGAGTTTTCGGATATTCCTGGATACATCCCGACTATCTGGCATCAGTTCAATGGTGGATGGGACACCGCCACAACTGGAAGATCGAAACCGATTGGGTCCTGACATCGCAAGGATTGGGCAACGCAATTGCTCTCTGTCTGGATGTATGGAGCAACCCGGGCGACGGCGTGGTCATCTTCGCCCCGGTCTACCACGAGTTTGCCCACAAGGTGAACAAGACGGGCCGCCGCGTGGTGGAATGCCCATTGGTGCGCGATGGCGAGAGCTATGGCCTTGATCTGGACGATGCTCAATCGCGATTGGACGGGTCGGAAAAGCTGTTGCTGTGGTGTTCCCCGCAGAACCCGTCAGGCCGGGTCTGGACGCCAGAGGAACTGCGCGCGGTGGCAGCGTTTGCCGAACGCAACGGGTTGATCCTTGTCTCGGATGAGATTCACCATGATCTGGTTTACCCCGGCCACACCTTCGTGCCGATGGATGCGGCCGCGCCAGATGCGCGCCCATGGACCGTCACACTGACGGCGGCGTCGAAGACATTTAACATTGCCGGTCAACGCACCGGGAACATGATCATACCGGACGCCAAACTGCGTGCCGAAATGCGACATCGCATACAAACACTGGACTATGATCCCAGCGCATTGGGTGTGGCAATGATCACCGCGGCCTATTCGCCCGAAGGTGCCCAATGGGTCGATGCGCAGATCGCACACCTGGACGCCAATAGGAAACTCTTTGACGCCACTATCGCCGAAATTCCCGGCCTGTGGTCGATGCCGCTGCAGGCGACCTATCTGGCTTGGGTCGATTTCTCTGGCACCGGAATGGACCATACTGAGTTCACGCAACGCCTGCGCGAAGACGCCCGGATTGCAACCTCACCTGGACCGGGCTTTGGCGCAGGTGGCGAGACCTTCGAACGCTTCAACCTCGCCACGCAACGCGCCCGGGTCGAAGAGGCCTGCACCCGCCTCAAAAGTGCGTTTTCTGACCTTCAGTAGGTCATGCGCTGGCTGGGTCTGATAACTTTGATTGCGGTGGCGGCCGGTGCCGCTTGGTTCGGCTGGCACCGCTATGGTCCGCGCCCTTCGGCACCTGTGATGGCCCCAGAGGCGGCGCGCGTTGATCATATACTGATCGAAAAGTCCGCGCGACGTCTCACCGCGTCGCTGGACGGAGCGGTTGTAATGCAGGTCGATATCGCGTTGGGCTTCGCGCCAGAAGGCGACAAGCAGGTAGAAGGCGATGGCAAAACGCCGGTGGGGGTATTCAAAGTGGACCGTCGCAATCCCCAAAGCGCGTATCACCTGTCGCTGGGGCTCGACTACCCTCAACCAGATGATGTGACACGTGCGCAGCAACAAGGGATAGATCCCGGCGGTGACATCTTCATCCATGGCCAGCCCAACGGTGTCGTCGGCCTGACCCTACCCGGGGATTGGACAGCAGGCTGCATCGCCATTTCAAATACCGAGATGGCCCAGCTTTGGAGGCTTACGGCCACTGGTACGACGGTTGAGATTCGCCCTTAGTCCTCGTGGCCCAGCAAAGCGATGGGCGCGTCGGGGGCGCGGTAGAAATCCAGCGGAGCTTTGTCGTGGGCGGCCGTACTGCGCTTGAATTCGTAGCGCATCTCGCCGCCCTCTTCCTCATCCGCGATGATCAGACACTGGTACAGATGATTTGCCCCGTCATACACATCGACAAGCCCGCGCAGGCGCGGCGTGGTCTCAGACTCGACTGTGAAACCGTCTTTCCACAATTTCAGGATCTTGAAGGTATTGTCGCCCATCTCCACCCGCAAACGGCTGGATTTCTTCAGTGTGGCGATTCGCGCAGCATCCAGTTCCGCGCGTATTTCCTTGGAAACATAAGTACTCATAAAACAATTCCCCCTAATCCTCTCTATTGTGGGGTTTAAGATGTAAAAATCCAGTGAACTGTTTCACAAACTTCCGCGCCACTGGCGGTTTGTTGCACAGAAATCCCGGGCGTGAATGTGCGCGTATGCAGGCGTGATGCGCGGGCGCTGGCATAGGAAGCCTTCACGCAAACGCCTATCTTGGCCGAAATCGCTGAGCGGAGGAATTGATATGGGCCTGCTGGTCGACGGAAAATGGCACGACACCTGGTATGACACCAAATCCACTGGCGGGGCGTTCAAACGCAGCGCTGCGCAGTTTCGCAACTGGCTGACCGCCGATGGCAGCTCCGGCCCCTCGGGCAAGGGTGGGTTCAAGGCGGAACCTGGGCGTTATCATCTCTACGTAAGCCATGCCTGCCCTTGGGCGCATCGCACTTTGATCTTTCGCGAGCTGAAGGGCCTCAGCGGCCTGATCTCGGTCTCGGTCGTGCATCCCGATATGCTGGACAAAGGATGGACGTTCGAGACAGACGCCCATGGCGCCACAGGTGATACGTTGTACGGTCTGGACTTTGCGCACCAAGTCTATACCAAGGCCGATCCGACCTATTCGGGCCGCGTCACCGTACCGATCCTTTGGGACAAAGATCAGGGCACCGTCGTGTCGAACGAAAGCTCGGAAATCATCCGCATGTTCAATTCGGCCTTTAACGGTATCACAGGCAATACTGATGACTACTGGCCCGAAACGATGCGCGAGGAGATTGAAGAGGTTAATGCCCGCATCTATTCCGACGTCAACAATGGGGTCTACAAATCCGGCTTTGCCACCTCGCAAGAGGCATACGACGCGGCCGTGCATCCATTGTTCGACACTCTGGACTGGTTGGAAGATCGCCTAAGCGCAAACCGCTATCTGATGGGAGATCGCCTCACCGAGGCCGATTGGCGGCTGTTCACCACTCTGATCCGTTTTGACCCGGTCTATCATCTGCATTTCAAATGCAACCTGCGGCGATTGATCGATTATCCAAACCTCTGGGCCTATACACGAGAGCTGTATCAATGGCCGGGCGTCGCAGAGACGTTAAATCTAAATCATATCGTGCGGCATTATCACTACAGCCATGACAGCATCAATCCGAACCGGATCATCCCGGTCAATCCGGTACTGGATTATATGGAGCCGCACGGGCGCGGTCAGAGGCCTGCCGCATAATGTTCCACCATAGCCGCCAGATCCTCTGGCGGCGTACCACTTTGCACATAGGCACAGGCATTGGGGCTGTGAGCAAAGATCGAGCCGTCCGAGAAGAACGTGGTGTTGGTGACAAAGATCACCCGCGCCTCGGGGCGCCGATAGCTGGCAAAATCGGCAACAGCCAAAGCGCTGCCGGTTTCCAGAACCAGATCCAGCACGATGATGTCAAAGGCTGTGCCATAGAGTGCAAGGATCGCAGCTTCTTGGCCCGGCACCAATTCGACGTCCGCACCTTGCCTTTCCAGATGTCTTTTCCAGACCTGACCTAGGTCGGGGTTACTCTCAACAATCAGAACTTTCATTTGCAACAACCTCGGCACTTGATATGGTGAATGGTGCCGACCCCTGTGAACCGTGATCCCGTGATTTCCTTAACAAAGTGTTAACGATGGTCGCAGACCCCCCTGATCACGTAGATTTGCTTGTCAAAACGGCAGAATTCCGCTTGAAGCAGTCCAAAACCAGCGTTTTGGTCAGATTGTGCAAATGAATAATGACGACTTGAACCCCCGCACACGGCGCGATCATGGCGGCGGCCTGGACAGGGCAATCAAACATTTTGGCGGAACACGGGTGGATTGGATCGATTTGTCCACCGGGATCAATCCCCACCCCTATGATGTCGCGGGGCTGCAGGCCTCTGATTGGATGGAATTGCCTGATCACGGTGCCTTTGAACGGCTGACCGACGCTGCGCGTCGTTTCTGGTCAGTCCCGGCGGACGCTGCGATTTTACCCGCGCCCGGCGCGTCAGCACTCATCGCGCGCGTTCCAGCCCTTGCCAGGGCAGGTAGCGTCCAAATCAATACGCCGACCTATAACGAACATGCAGCCGCTTTTGCCGCCCAAGGCTGGGTTGTTCAGGATACTGGCTCTGCCGAGGCGCGTGTCATTGTGCATCCCAACAACCCCGATGGCCGGCTCTGGCAGCAGACCGATGCAAACGCACCTTTGACGATCATTGATGAGAGCTTCTGCGACGTCACACCCGAAGCATCGTTGATTGGCCTGACCGAGAACCCGGGTGTGGTTGTGCTGAAAAGCTTTGGCAAATTCTGGGGCCTTGCCGGGATGCGGCTGGGGTTTGCTATTGGACGGCCCGAGTTGATTGCCCGACTTAACGATTTGACCGGGCCCTGGGCCGTTTCGGGGCCAGCTTTGCGGATCGGAACCGGAGCCCTGCTAGACACGAGTTGGGCTGAGAAAACCCGAACGCAGTTGGCACACGAAGCTGAACGGCTGGACGCCTTGCTGACGCGCAAAGGCGCGGCCGTGGTTGGCGGCACATCGCTTTTCCGTCTGTATCAGGTCGACGGCGCCGCAGATTGGCAGACCCGGCTGGCCCACGCCCATATTTGGAGCCGGGTTTTCCCCTACTCTGCAACCTACCTGCGCCTTGGTCTGCCTCCGACTGACGGGTGGCCGCGGCTGGAGGCCGCGCTTTGAGTGTGGCTCTGCTGCTGGTCTGCGCCATGTGTCTGGACGCCGCTTTAGGAGAGCCTGATTGGCTCTGGTCACGCTTACGTCACCCCGCTGTTCTGATCGGCCAAGGGATCGGGTGGCTGGAAAAGCGGCTTAATCAATCAGGGCATCGACGGACCAAAGGTGTTGCCGTCCTGATCTTGCTGGTTCTGACGGCGTACACGCTTGGCCAGTTTCTGACGTTTTTCGGATTGCTGGTCGAGATCGTTGTCTGTGCAATTCTGCTGGCGCAGAAATCGCTGGTCACACATGTTCGGGATGTGGGCGATGGGCTGCGTACGTCGCTGCCTGAAGGGCGCGCTATGGTTGCCCGCATCGTGTCCCGCGACACAACCGATATGTCCGAGGCGCAGGTCGCCCGGTCGGCTATCGAAAGCGCCGCCGAAAACCTGAGCGACGGTGTTGTTGCGCCTGCCTTCTGGTTTCTGATTGCCGGGCTGCCAGGGTTGCTGGTGTACAAGGCAGTGAACACCGCCGACAGCATGATCGGCTATCGTACTGAGCGATATCAGGAATTCGGCTGGGCCTCGGCTAGGGTAGACGATCTGCTGAACCTGATACCGGCGCGACTGACCTGCGTGATGATCGTCGCCCTGTCCGGTCAGTGGGGACGCTGGCCGGAAATTCTGGGCGACGCGCGCAGGCATATCTCGCCCAATGCGGGATGGCCCGAGGCGGCGATGGCCCGCGCCCTGAACGTAGCCTTGGCTGGCCCCCGCAGCTATGACGGGCAAATGCGCGATCTCGCCTGGGTTAATGGTGACGCCCCGCGCAACATCGGCGCATACGAGGTTTTTCGCGCATGTGACATGCTATGGAAGGTCTGGGGGCTTGCACTTGCGCTCTTGTCGGTGTGGGTTGTGATCAACCTGGTTTTCTGAAGGACCCGCCGCCCATGCGCCTTGTCTCTGGCTTTATTGCCGCCGCCCTGTTTGCCTCACCTGCTCTGTCCCAATGCGGCGGTGGCTTTAATCAGTTTGTCAAAGGACTGAAATCTGAGGCGGTGCAACAGGGGTTCGACAAATCCAGCGTGAATGCCTTTTTTAAAGGGGTTCAGCAGGATGGCAAAGTGTTGCAGGCAGATCGGGCGCAAGGAGTTTTCCAGAAACCCTTTATCGATTTCTCGCGTCGACTGATCTCACAAAACCGGATCGACCGGGGGCAGTCCATGTCCCGCAAATACGACGCGGTGTTTGACCAAATCGAATCGCAATATGGAATTTCGCGCGGCGTTCTACTGGCTTTTTGGGCGTTTGAAACGGATTACGGCGCGTTTCAGGGCGATTTCAACACGCGCAATGCGCTGGTGACCTTGGCGCATGATTGCCGCCGCCCCGAGTTGTTCCGCCCGCAGATCTTTGCCGCCGTACAGCTGTTTGAGCAGGGCGATTTTGATCCCAATCGCACAACCGGCGCCTGGGCCGGAGAGATCGGCATGGTGCAGATGCTGCCGCGCGACATTCTGGAAAATGGCGTCGATGGCGATGGTGACGGCAAAGTGTCGTTGAAAACCTCAGCTCCGGATGCGCTGATGTCGGGGGCCAAGATGCTGTCACATCTGGGGTGGCAACCCGGTCAGCCTTGGCTGCAGGAAGTGACGGTACCCGCCAAGATGGATTGGTCCTTGTCCGGCCCTGGCAAACCGCGTTCGGTATCCGACTGGCAGGCATTGGGTGTTTCGGCGCGCAGCGGATCTCTGCCCGATCTGCCAGCTTCGCTGATCCTGCCGCAGGGGCACAAGGGACCGGCCTTTCTGGCCTACCCGAATTTCAATGTCTATTTCGAATGGAACCAGAGCTTTGTCTATGTTTTGACCGCAGCGTACTTCGGGACCCGGCTGGCAGGTGCGCAGGTCTATGATGCGGGCAACCCGGCACAGGGATTGTCCGGGGCGCAGATGAAGCAGTTGCAGTCCAAGCTGCAGGCGCGTGGGTATGATGTGGGCAAGATCGACGGTATTCTAGGCGCGGGCACGCGAGCGGCGGTACAGGCCGAGCAAGCCCGGCTGGGCCTGCCCGCCGATGCTTGGCCAACCGCTGAGTTGTTGAACCAGCTATAGCGGCTAGGCGACGTCTGCGCGGCGGTGTTGCACGTTTGGTTCAAACGCGTGCGTGTTCAGGGAATTGCCGCGCGTTTCAATCGCCGTATTGGCCGGAATCTCAGTCCATTCGCCGCTGTTTGCATCCAGCGGTTCGGACGAAATGATAATACCGTCATCGCAAGTTTTGTAATGCAGGCTCGGCGCGAAACGGTCCGAGGCGTATCGGGCTGCAAACAGGCGATCCCCATCTGACCAGCAAGCCGCAAACCGAAGATAGGGAAGTGTGCCCCGTCGTCCGGCCAACGCTTCCACACGTTCGACTGCGCGTTCCATCGCTGCGATCGGTTCTGCATCCAGCCCTTCACCGTGGGCAATCAGGAAAATCGCTTCGCTTTCGGTTGCCCCAAGCCGATGCCCGTACAGATCGGCCGGGATCATCCCGTCCAGTTCCTGCCGGATACGGTCATGGCCACCAGCTTGCCCATTATGCATGAAACTCCATTTTCCGACGCCAAAGGGATGGCAGTTGTTGCGCGACGTGGCCGTACCCGTTGATGCCCGGACATGCGCCAGAAACAGATGCGATTGAGTGTGATGGGTCAGCTGTTTGAGATTAGCATCTGACCAGGCCGGGTTTGTGTCTTTATAGAAACACGGCGTCTTGCGGTCGGAATACCAGGCAAGGCCGAACCCATCCGCGTTGATCGGAGTTTTTCCGATTAGGGCATTCCGGCTTTGAATGACAAGCGATTGCTCCTGGTTCAGTACAAGTTCGTCCAGATAGCGTTTTGCGCCAACCCAAGCCAGAAATCGGCACATCAGCCTTACCTCACATGTTGTTTCAGGTTTTCAGCAATATGCCAGGCAAACGGGCGAAATAGTCACCAATTTTTGTCAGAAAATTCGCAGAATTCTATCGCTTGATAGAGCAATTGATCACTTCTTCGTCCGATTACTCGGGTCGCACCGGATACCGTTCACCCTTTGCGTTGATAAGGATCAAACGGTCGCTGCTGCGTACAAAGAGGTCACAACGGCCGAAGCCATTGCGGTATTGGATGCAGACGCTGCCATCCTCGGCAATGCTATAGGTTCCAAATACCGATTCCCCACTGGCATAGGTGTAGGAATACGCCCCACCGGCCGAAAACTTGGATTGACCATCGTCGTAAAACGTCAGCGTACGGCCTGCCAATCCGTCCAACTCTTGTGGGTTCAACGGCACATCGCCGGGTTTGGTCAGCCACTCGGCCGCCCAAAGCGGCGTTGCAACAAACATAACAAGGATGAGCAATCGGATCATACCGCTACCCTAACCCGGTCAACAGCAAAACGCGCATAACGTTGCAGTGATCGATCAGGCGACCATCTGTTCCGCTTTCTTCAGGTCGACCGAGACCAACTGGCTGACGCCCTGTTCCTGCATTGTCACCCCGAACAAACGATCCATCCGCGCCATTGTCACCGCATGGTGGGTGATGATCAGAAAGCGCGTGTCAGTCTGACGGCACATCTCATCCAGCAGGTCACAAAAGCGGGTGACGTTGGCGTCATCCAGCGGCGCATCGACCTCGTCCAGCACACAGATCGGTGCCGGGTTGGCGAGGAAGACGCCGAAGATCAGCGCCGTCGCTGTCAGTGTCTGTTCTCCACCCGAAAGCAGGCTGAGGGTCGAAAGCTTCTTGCCCGGTGGCTGGCACATGATCTCAAGCCCTGCATCCAGCGGATCATCGCTTTCGACCATGACCAGATTGGCCTCACCCCCACCGAACAGGTGCTTGAACAGCATGGCGAAGTTCGAATTCACCTGTTCAAACGCGGTTAGCAGACGCTCGCGCCCCTCGCGGTTGAGGCTGGCGATGCCGCTGCGCAGGGCCTTGATCGCCTCTTCCAGATCGGCCTTTTCGCCATTCAGCGTGTCGAATTCTTCCTGAACTTCTTTGGCGTCTTCTTCAGCGCGCAGGTTCACCGCACCCATCGCGTCGCGTTGGCGCTTGTGGCGGTTCACCTCGGATTCCAGCGCATCGGCGGCAGGCATCTGATCGGGATTCACGTCGAGCTGGTTCAGCAACTGGTTCGGAGTCAGTTGCTGATCTTCGGCAATGCGCTCTGCAGCGGCCACGACGCCTTCCTTGGCAGCGTCACAGCGTGCTTCAGCCGCAGCGCGCGCTTCGCGCGCTTCCGAGGCTAGGCGTTCAGCCTCACGCTCGGCCAGCACAACTTCGCGCTGTTGTGTTTCGGCCAAAGAAAGCTTGTCAGCAGCCTCGGCGCGGCGGGCTTCCGCGTCTTCGATCAATTCGTTCAGTTCTTCGCGCGCCTCGGCGATTTCGCCAGGAGTTGCCGTGGCCTCAGCCAGTTCCTCTTCGGAACCTTCCTTGCGTTCAGCCAGTTCCGAGATGCGCTTTTCGGCAGTTTCGAGACGATGTTTCCAACCGCTGAGATCTTTGGTGACTTCCTGGGTACGGCGGGTCCGGGCCTCGCCCTCTCGACGCAGTTCGTCATGGGACGAACGATGGGTGAGCATGGTGATCCGCGCCGCCTCGACCGTTTGTTTGATGTCTTCAACCTGAGCGCGGGCGCTGTCGAGATCGCCCAGACCCGTCAGAGACCCCTCAGCCTCGCGCAGTTGTGCGCGGGCGGCCATGGCGTCTTCTTTGTGGCGGTCTACGGCGAGCGCCAGCGTTTCCAGCTTGCCCTGCGCAAGATTGCGATCCGCCTCGGCCCGGCTTAGCACACGGGCAGTTTCCGCCACGCGTTGATCGGCGGCGCGGCGGGCTTCGCGCGCACGACGGTCAGCTTCGGTCACGTCGGCCAGCTGCTGCGACAGCGCCTCATGTGCGGCACGGGCCCCATCAGCCTGCGCCTCTGTCCTAGTCAGCTCCTGCTTCAGGGCTTCCAGCTTGTTGAGCTGTTCTAATCGCAATGCGGCGGCGCTTGGCGCATCCTCGGCCCAGGCGCGGAACCCGTCCCAGCGCCAGAGATCGCCCGAACGCGACACCAGACGCTGACCGGGTTTCAACGCGGCCTGCAGCCGCGCGCCCTGATCCGCGTCAACCAGCCCGATCTGCGCGATCCGGCGGCTGAGGCGATCAGGCCCCGAGACATGCAAGGCCAGTGGCTCCGCCCCGTCTGGCAGTGATTGGTCGGCGTCATAACCTGCCATCTGAACCCAACCGGATGGGCCGTCTCCTTCGACCAACGGCGCGCGCAGATCATCGGCCAGTGCTGCACCCAGCGCCTTTTCATAGCCGGGTGCAACACGCAGCATATCAAGCACCTGCCCGCCCTCAGCGGTATCGCGTTCCACCAATTTCGCCAGCGCCGTGGTCTCGGCCCGGATCGCGCCCAACTCGCCTTCGGCCTCAGACCGTTGCGCGCGGGCTTCGGCCTCGCGGGCTTGGGTCTCGTTGCGCAATTCATCGGCGGCGGCGAGCGCTTCATCAGCAGCTTCGGCGGCTTCACGAGCTTCTTCTTCACCCTCCTGCGCGGCCTCGAAGGCTGCGCTGGCGCGAGTCAGGGATGTCTTGGCCTCATCTACCGCAACGCGGGCCTTTTCTTCTTCAGCTTCGGATCGGGACAGCGTCTTGCGGCTGTCTTCGACCAAACGCTGTGCCGACTGGTGTCGGGCGACAAGGCGGGCCATGTCTTCGGTTTGTTGTGACAGGTGGTCTTCACGATCCTGCAAAACCGATGCCGCCTCGCGGGCGATTTCTGCAGCCTCGGTCACTTTTTCCTCGTGCCCGTCGGCCGCTTTGGCCAATTCGCGCGATTCCCATTCCAGTCGTTCGATCATCTGGCCCGCATCCCGGTTCAGACCGGTTTCGCGCTCGATATCATTACCCAGCTGCTGAATACGGTTGGTCAGGGTCTCAATCGTCTGGCGCGCCCGGGTTTCCTGATCGGTCAATGCGTCGCGCTGCACCTGCTGGCGTTGCAGCACGGCGGCGGCGATAGCCTCTTCTTCGCGCAGGGGCGGCAGGGTTTCTTCGATCTCAACCCGTTTGGCACCTGCGGCGCGTGCCTCGGCCTCGGCGCGCGAGGCTTCGGTGATCCGTTCGCGCAGCTTGTCCTCGGCCTGCTGGCGGGCCATGTCGGCCTCTTTCCAGCGACGGTATAGCAACATACCCTCGGCCTGACGCAGTTGCTCACCGATCTCACGGTAGCGGGCGGCCTGACGCGCCTGGCGGGCGAGCTGTGCCAGCTGCGTCCCCAACTGTTCCAACACGTCATCCACGCGGGTCAGATTGGATTCCGTTCCCTTCAGTTTCAGTTCCGCCTCGTGGCGTCGCTGATACAGACCTGAAATTCCTGCGGCTTCTTCAAGGATACGACGACGAGAGCGGGGTTTGGCATTGATCAACTCGGCAATGCGGTTTTGCCCCACCAATGCGGGCGAGTGCGCGCCGGTCGAGGCGTCGGCAAACAGCATCTGAACGTCGCGGGCGCGGACGTCTTTGCCATTGGTCTTGTAAGCGCTGCCCACATCGCGGGTGATGCGGCGCACAATCTCAAGCTGGTCACTGTCGTTAAAGCCTGAAGGAGCCAATCGTTCCGAGTTGTCCATGGTCAGGACAACCTCAGCAAAGTTACGGGCAGGACGCGTGGCGGCACCGGCAAAGATCACATCTTCCATTGCGCCACCACGCATGGATTTCGGGCGGTTTTCGCCCATCACCCAGCGCAGAGCTTCCAGAAGATTGGACTTGCCACAACCATTCGGACCCACAACACCGGTCAACCCGTCCGCGATAATCAGATCGGTCGGATCAACAAAGCTTTTGAAGCCGGTCAGTTTGAGTTTGCTAAAACGCAAAGGTGGTGGGTCCCATGATTCCTACGTCAAAGAAGTCTGCGCAAGGGATTGGGGCGAGTCAACGGAGATGCGCAGGATATGGGCTATTGAGCCGAGTTATCCACAACATCTTGGCTGTCTGAGCAGGATTACGCGTTTCAGTAAGGTGTGCATTCGAACACCTGGTACCCGTCATTCTTGCCGTCGCCTTCGTAAATGCCAAAGTCGATACATTCGTAATTTGGTGTCGACACGACCGTCAGCAATAACCGTTCACCTGCCTTACGATCACACCCCAACACCCCAATGGTCACCGCCGCGTCGCCCAGCACATCCAGTATCGGACAGCCCGACACCTGAGCCATAGCCAATGCCGCCCGGTCGCGAATTGGCCCGAGCCTTGGGGCGTATTGAGAGTTCATCCGCACTGCCTCGGCCAGTTCTCCACGCACACGGATGTCGAACACGCTACCGTTCACCGCCACGCGGGTTGCTGGCACGTCGCGAAAATGCGGTGTGCCCGCGGAACATGCGGCCATCAGCAGAGGGGCAAGAAACCGGATCATGCCGCAGCTTTGGGGTAATTTGGTTAACAGAACCTTTCCGGTTTTCGGGTTCCTCCTGTCAGGTTCGCAAAAGCTCTCCCAATCGGCGCACGCCTTCTCGGATTTTCTCCTCGTCGGAATTCGAAAAGCTCAACCGGATAGTGTTGGTGCCGCTTTGGTCAGGAAAGAACGCCCGCCCGGGAACAAAGGCAACTTTGACCGTGTCCAGTGCACGCGTCAGCAGATCAGCCCCGCTAACCTCTTTGGACAAAGTCACCCAGACAAACATGCCACCTTCGGGTTTGGTCCATTCCACACCTTCAGGCATGTGCTGTTCCAAGGCCGTCAGCATGGCGTCCCGCCGAGACCGATAGACGGTGCGCAATGCCGACACATGGGTGTCAAAGCAGGCCTCAGCCACCTGATGCACTGCCATCTGATTGATGGTCGCTGAATGCAGATCCGAGGCCTGCTTCAACAGAACCAGCTGCGAAATGACCGGTTTGGCTGCAACCACCCAGCCCACCCGTAATCCCGGCGACAGGGTTTTAGAGAAGCTGCCACAATAGATGGTCCTGCACGCCTTGATCGATCCCTTTCGGGACAGTTCCAATGCCAGAATTGGCGGGATCGGCGCGCCGTCATATCGAAGCGCCTGATAGGCACCATCTTCGATCACCGCGCAGTTCAGGTCTTCGGCCAGATCAAGTACGGCCTCCCGCCCCCGCAGATCGACTGTTTCACCGGTCGGGTTGGCAAAATCTGCTGAGAGATAGGCAAACTTGACGGCGCCGTCGCCGGCCGCCGCCCTGTATTCTGCAGCGCCCCGATTGCCATTGATGCTCAGTTGATCAAAACGCGGTTCATACGCATCAAACGCATTGATCGCACCAAGATAGGTGGGCCAGCCCACTAATGCTGTATCTCCGGGCGACAAGAAAAGCTTGCCCAAATAGTCCAGCGCTTGTTGAGACCCCGACGTGATCAGCACATTGTCGATGTCACACTCCACACCGATCTGCCGCATATGGTCCACCAGCCATTGGCGCAAAGGAACGTAGCCTTCGCTGATGGAGTATTGCAGCGCCTGGTCCTTGCTCTCTGATCCGAGCGCCGCTTGATACGCTTTGGCGAACTCGTCCGACGGAAAAAGCTTGGGGTCCGGGATGCCTCCGGCAAATGAAATGATGCCGGGTTGATCGAGCAGTTTCAGCAATTCGCGGATTTCCGACGCCTTCATCCGAGAGGCTCGGGTGGCAAATAGCGGGTGCAGGGACATGAGGCTCCTCCGATCTCAATTCGGGGCAGCCTAGGCAGGTGCACAACAAAGTCAACACTGCTGACCCAATGTTTCAATCGGCGTGAACCCGATCTTCTTGAATGTGTCCGGATTACGTGGTCATATGATTTGACCAATTCCGGAAATCACCATGCCTTTCCAAAAAGTTCAGACCGAAAAACTCTCTCTCGCCGTTGTCCGACAGATTGAACTGCTGATCCTGCGCGGCATTCTGAGACCGGGCGAGCGTCTGCCCTCAGAACGCGAGCTGGCCGAGCGTATGGGGGTATCGCGCCCGTCGCTACGCGAAGCGATTTCAGACCTCCAGGACCAGGGGCTGCTGACCGCCAAGGCTGGGTCCGGGATTTATGTGGCCGAGGTGCTGGGATCGGCTTTTTCACCGGCATTGATACAGTTGTTCAGCAGCCATGACGAAGCGGTGTTCGACTATCTATCGTTCCGCCGGGACATGGAAGGGTTGGCCGCCGAACGGGCCACACGGCTTGGATCCGAGAGCGATCTGAAGGTTGTTCAGACGATATTCGATAAGATGGTCGCGGCGCATGACCGAAATGCCACCGAGGAAGAGGCGCAGCTGGACGCCCAGTTTCACATGGCCATCATCGAAGCCAGCCATAACGTCGTGATGCTGCACATGATGCGGTCGATGTTCGATCTGCTGCGTCAGGGTGTATTCTATAACCGCCAGATGATGTTCCAGCAGCGCACAACGCGCGACGCCATTCTGGATCAGCACCGCGCGATCAACGATGCATTACAAGACCGCGACCCCAAAGGTGCACGTGAAGCCGTCGAGCATCACCTGGGGTTTGTCGAACGCTGTATGGCGGATCAGCAGAAAGCCGCGCGGAACGAAGCGATTGCGCAGCAGCGGTTGGATCATGAAACCGCGCAGGGCTGATACAAATAGCGCGCAACGCTGAGGCTTATCTGGTCAATGCACATCCAGATCCGGTTTGCGCAATTCGCTAAAGTGGCCGAACTCTTAAGGCAAAGAAAAACCCGAGGGCCTTAGGCTCTCGGGTCATCATCTATTTGCTGTAAGGCCGATTAGTGCAGTTTTTCACCGACATCCGCAATAGAGGCGTCGATCAGCTTATTTGCCTGCGCAGCGGTCATTTGCTTGGCCAGCACGGCGTTGGCGGCGGAAACCGCAACGGTGATGGCCTGATCGCGAACTTCCTTGACGGCCGACGCTTCAGCCGAAGCGATCTGATCCTGTGCCGCAGCCAGACGGCGGGCAATGGATTGTTCCAGGTCAACCTTGGCCTGTTCGGCAGCAAGCACGGCGTCTTCTTTGGCGGCCGCAACGATGGCGTCCGCTTGACCCTGAACTTCGCGCTGCTTGCGTTCGTACGAGGCCAGCAGACTGCGGGCTTCTTCGTGCAGGGCACGGGCTTCGTCCAGTTCGGACTTGATGCCTTCGGCACGATTGTCCAGCGCACCGCCAATCATGCCCGGTACCTTGAAGTAGAAAAGGACCGCGATGAAGACGATGAAGCCCAGCAGCACGACAAAATCGGTATTGCCAAGCGAAAAGAACGGACCACTTGCGGCCAGCGCAGGGCTGGCAGTGCCAACGGTCAGGATAAGGGCAAGAGTATTCCGCATGTCACTTATCCTTTCGTCTGCGCGTCAACGGCACCGTCGATGGCTTTGGCATCTGCCTTGCCACCCAGTGCAGTGACCAGTTCAGCTGCTGTATCCTTGGCAACCACTTGAATACTATCCAGCGCGCTGGCCCGGATGCCGGCAATTGCCTTTTCCGATTCAGCCGTTTTGGCAGCAATTTCCAAGTCTGCCATGGCAATCGCGTCATCCAGACCGGACTGGATTTCAGCGCGGGCCTCGGCAGCAATACGCTGTGCCTCGGCGCGGGCATCGGCCAACGCCTTGTTGTAGGCCTCTTCAGCTTCAACAGCCTTGGCCTTCAGGTCTTCGGCTGCAGCCAGGTCATTTGTAATGGTCCCCTGACGTTCCGCCAGGATTGCCGCGATGCGAGGCAAGGCCACGCGGGACAGGACCAGAAAGATGACGACCAGCGTAATGACCAGCCAGAAAATCTGGTTGGGGAACCAATCGAAGCAGAGCTGCGGCATACCGATGGCAGAGCCATAAGCGTCGACGCACGAGCCAGCTATTTCTTCGGCAATGGGTTCAGTCGCCATGTTGTCCTCCGTCGGAACGTTGTCTTTACAACAGGTAGGCCGCTATGGCTTGGGCCCACCTGCGCGTAAGGATCAGGTTCCGCTGGTTAGACGGCGAACATCAGCAGCAGCGAGACCAGGAATGCGAAGATCCCCAGGGCTTCTGCGAATGCGATACCGATGAACAGGGTTGCGGTCTGCGAAGCAGCCGCCGAAGGATTGCGCAGGGCGCCGGCCAGGAAGTTGCCTGCTACGTTGCCCACCCCGATTGCGGCTGCGCCGGAACCGATTGCTGCCAGGCCTGCGCCGATGTGTGCGAGATCGCCTTCCATGATATTTCTCCTTACGAATTGGAAGTTTCGATGTTTGGGTATCGGACCTTAGTGCGACGGATGCAGCGCATCCTTCAGATAAACGCAGGTCAGAATGGTGAATACGTAGGCCTGGATAAAGGACACAAGGACCTCGAGGCCGTACATTGCGGTGATCGCCAGAACGGACACGGGCGAGATCACGGCAATCGCGGCAAAGCCTGCGAACACCTTGATAACCGCGTGGCCTGCCATGACGTTACCGGCAAGACGAATAGAGTGGCTGACCGGGCGTACGAAGTACGAGATCAGCTCGATGATCGCCAGGACAGGGCGCAGCGCCAGAGGCGCGCTGGACACCCAAAACAGACCCAGGAAAGCGGCGCCGTTCTTGACGAAACCAAGGATGGTCACGGTCAGGAACACGGCCAGCGCCAACGGGATGGTCACGGCGAAATGCGATGTGGTGGTGAATGATGTCGGGATCATACCCAGGAAGTTCGCACAGACAATGAACATGAACAGCGTCATGACATAGGGAAAGTATTTGACGCCTTCCTTGCCACAAATGTCTTCCAGCATCTTGTAGATAAAGCCGTAGGCCAATTCGGCGACCGACTGCATCCGGGTCGGAACAATCGCGCGCTTCGAGGTGCTAAGAACCAACAGACCAAAGATCGCGGCAATGGCCAGGAACATCCACAGGGTCACGTTGGTGGGCGTGTACCAGGCAATCGCACCGTCGCCAAACAACGGCTTGACGATGAACTGGTCCATCGGGTGGAATACCAGGCTGCTGCCTTCTGCTGCGGTGGTCTCAGTCGCCACGTTCAGTCCCTCTCGTCCTTATCGGTGGCCTCGGCCGCCGTTTGTTTCTCTTGAGCCTGTTGTGCGCTGCGGAGCATAACCTTTACCCCGGCGACAAGACCCAGCAATGTGAACAGCACCAGAAAGATCGGGAGCGTCCCGAACAGGCTGTCGAGCCCGTATCCGATGCCAAATCCGATCCCCAGACCGGATACCATTTCGATGACCATCCGCCAGGCAAGCTCGCCCCCCGAATAGTCAGCGTCTGCGCGGGTCTCAGGCTGTTTGGCCTTTTTCGCCGCATCGATCTTGGCCTCCAGCTGCGCCATACGCTGCTTTTGGTCATCATCGGTCACGGGCGTTTTCCTCGCACAGTCTTGAAGCTAGGTGCTAAGGGCGCGCGGCCACAGAGTCAACGCCATTGACCGCCGCAATTGACGCAGCTCAACCTATTGATTCATAAATACTAAACCGACATCCAATGAAGACCACTCTGTCCAACAAGACCCCGCCGCGGCTACAAACCCGCGAAATCGTATATTCAACCAAATGGTTGACCAAACTCAGGCACTGTGGTTCAGCAAAAGCATGTCCAAAGATCTCGACACTGTATTTGCCGCCCTTGCCGATCCGACCCGCCGCGCCATCCTGGCCATGCTGCTTGAGGATGATATGGCCGTGACAGATGTGGCTGAACCGTTTGAGATATCGCTGGCCGCAATCTCAAAACATCTGGTCATCCTGACCAAGGCTGGTCTGATTTCACAGGAAAAACGCGGGCGTGTGAAATGGTGCAAGCTGGAGCCCGACGCCTTGCGGGCTGCGTCTGTCTGGATGCAGGGTTTTGGTCAATTCGAACCCGTCAACCTGGACGCGTTCGAAAGGTTTCTGGAAATTGAGCTTCCGGCAACGGACGACACCTAGGTTGGGCCTATCTAACCACGAATACCGACACCTTAGCGTGCTTGGCCAGATATCCCGCATGGCTTGAGAATATATAATCGGTGATCCGCGGCGCGTGCGTTCCCACGACGATCAGATCGGCGCCGATTTCTTCTGCGGCGCGTGTGAGATCCCCATCAACTTCGGCTGCCACGTCAACCGAATGAATGTTGCGCGTTTCTACCTGCGACCCGCTTTGTTCGGCCAGTTGGTCGGCAAACGCCGCGAGGTCCTTGGCAATCGCCGAGTCGGATTGGGTGACATCGCCGGGTTGCGTACCGGTTACACTGACTGCGGTGATCCTGGCATTCTGCCATTTGGCCACCTCTGCCGCGACCTTGGTGGCTTTGTGTACCTCTGGCGGCATATGCAGATCAACTGGGATCATGATGTGGTCGAACATAGCTTTCTCCTCTTATTCACAAGGATGGTAGAAGGGACGCTCGATAGTGGCCTTGATCTGCCTCAAGAGGTGTTGTGGCGGCAAACCCACCCGGGGTTATCCTTCCTGACTGTATTCCACGCCAAAAACAACTCCGGTCGGGCCGGCCTGACACAGCCAGGGTGCTTCGGCGCCGACGACCGAGACCGTCGTGACCGATCCGGTCGGCACCGATTGCGTCGATACGGCGGTTACGTCGCTTGCACGCACGCCGGTTTGGGCCGAGACGAGTGCCTCGCAACTGGCTTGCAAATCGGAAACGTCCGAGCTGCTTTGAGTGCCCGGTGCGCATGCGCCTAAAACAAACAGAATGGAAACGTAGTAAAGTCGGTTCATAATAAAGCCTTTAGGTCTGCGGCCAGATCAGGGGCTGGCCTTTCCTTTTGATGCTGCCAGAACCTGCCCGGAAAGCAAGTTTCAACCAGGATTACTTTGCTTAGGCGCAGAGCTTGAAATCTCGTCTTTCAGCAGCAAAAGCAAAGCGACGATCGTCAATACCACGCCAATGATGATCAGCCCTGGCGGCACACCGTTTCCTAACGCGACCTCCCACAAGATCACCCAGCTGGGCACCAGATAAGTATAAGCCATGACCTTGGCCGATGGCAGGCGCAGCGCAGAGAACTGCACCAGAACAAAGCTGGCTGCAGTGGCAAAAAAGGACAGGTACAAAAGGCCGATCCAGACAATCCCAGGTAAAGCGGCCCAATCGGTTGCAACAATATCGGACCATCCAAAAACACCAAGCAACAGACAACCGGCCAGCAATGTGCCAAAGGTGAACACCACTGCGGGCTCGCCCCGGTTCAGTTTCTGAACCATCGGTGTGTATACTGCATGCGCCGCACAACCGCAAAAGTAGATGATTTCCCCCATACCAATCTCAAAGGCCCGAAACGCCTGCCAGTCTGCGCGAAATATCACCCATAACGCGCCAACGGCGCCGACGGTGAGGGCCAAAGCCATGCGTGACGTGGTGACCTGCCGCAAAAGAAACCACCCGGCAACAGCCGACATCACCGGGGTCAGGGTGAACACCGCTGCTGCGCTGACCGGCCGCGCGGTCTTGAGGCCGTAAAACATCAGCACAAAATAGGTCGCGAACAAGCCGCCTAATATGAAGTACCGCCAGGGCGCTTGCATGGCGTCCCGTGACACCCCTGTCGTAATCAGTGCAGCAACCCCGATCACCACCGCCGCGATGGCAAATCGAACTGCGTTCAACGCGGCCGGAGCGATTTCATTGGCAATCATCGACCCAAGTGAGAAACTGCCTGCGACCAGTGCCGAGAACACCAGCATGGCCAGATGGCCACGCGCCTGTGCGCTCATGGCAGCCAGCCCTTGGCCTGTTCTTTCAGGTATTTCAAAAAGGCCTGCACCTTGGTTGTGCGATGCAAATCGACATGGGTCACAAGCCACAGCTTGCCAGACCATTCCGGTAGCGGGTCCATGACCTCTTCCAACTCGGGGAGGCGCGCCGCTTCCCATCGGGCCATGAACCCGATCCCGGCCCCGGCCCGGACTGCCTCGCCACCCGTGAAGTTGTTCGAACAGCGGAATGTGATCGCCTGGGCGGGGGCATTGGCACGCAACCACCGCGAAAACGGGGCGCGGCTGTTTTCATCATCGTTGCCGACAAAGGCGTGGTTGGCGAAATCCTCCACACCAGAAGGCTTGCCGCGCCGCGCGATATAGTCCTTGCTCGCAAACAGTCCGACCTCTTGCGGAATAAACGGCTGCACCACATTGTCGGGCTGGTCGGGGGCGGCCCCGGCCCGGATGGCGACATGCGCTTCGCCATATTCAAGCCGGAACAGGCGATCACCGGTCAAATAGCGCACGATCAAATCAGGATGGGTTCTTTGAAACTCGCTGAGTGTCGGCACAATCAAAGGGGCCAATGAGGCCAGCGAGGTTACAACCAATTCGCCCGAGACGTCATCCCCCCGACCTTTCATCCGACCGACAAGCTGGTTGAACTGATCTTCGGTGGCCTGAGCCACCCGCAACAGATCTTCTCCGGCCTCGGTCGGCGTATAGCCACGCGCGTGACGCTGGAACAGTTTGACGCCCAACCGGGCTTCGATTGCGTCGATGTGACGGATCACCGTGGCGTGGTGGACGCCCAATACTTCGGCAGCGCCGCTGACCGTTCCCATCCGCGCCACCTGATAGGCGGTTCTCACTTCGTCCCAATTATCCATGGCAGTGCCGTCTTTGTGCAATTTCTAACAGTAACTGTTGATATATCCGAGTTTTGTTCGTGAGTGCAACATTCATATTGAAGGGAAGCCAAAGACCAACCCTCTCAAAGGACGCCAAGACATGACCAAAACTATCCTTCACATCGACGCCTCGGCCCGCCGCACCGGTTCAGCAACCCGCGATCTTTCCAATCGGATCGTCAGGCACCTGGGTGCCAACCGCATCATCCGGCGTGATCTGGCCAGCCCTCTGCCGCTGCTGACCGAAGACTGGATTGCTGCAAACTTCACACCTGCCGAAGACCGCGACTCGGTACAGCGTGATCGGCTGGCCCTGTCGGACGAGTTGGTACAGGAGCTGCAGGATGCGGACACGATTGTTATCGGTTTGCCGATCTACAACTTTTCGGTGCCCGCAGCGTTCAAGGCCTGGATCGACCTTGTTGCCCGCGTCGGCCTGACATTCAGCTACAGCGAAAACGGCCCTAAAGGGTTGCTGGAAGGCAAGCGCGCCGTTCTGGCCATCGCCTCGGGCGGAACGGCTGTCGGATCCGAGGTCGACTATGCTTCGGGCTATGCCCGCCATGTGCTGGGCTTCATCGGAATCACCGATGTCGATGTCGTCGCCGCCGATCAAATGGCGCTGGACCCTGAAAACACCCTCGGCACCGCACAAAAGGCTGTAAGCGAGCTGGCCGCCTAATCCCCCTCTGGTGCTGTGCCGCCAAAACGTCCAATCTGTTCAGAGGTTTCTCTCGGCAGATTGGACGTTTTGTCATGAAAAAGATCGGAATTCTTGGGGGCGTCGGCTGGGCATCGACCGTAGACTACTACCGGGCCATCGCTGAAGGTGCGAGCAGGCACTTTGCCAAATGCGGCCACGGATCCCCGCTTCCGATCCCACAGATGACAATCGAATCTGTTGTGCAGGCCCACACGCGCGCGTTGCGAGGGATGGCCGGTGATGAAGACAGCTGGGCAGATTTCGATGCAGTGTTTCGTGCGGCTTTGCTGACTCTGGAGCGGGCCGGATGTGATTTTGGGATTATCGCATCCAATACGCCGCATGCCCGCCTGCATGCGATCCGGCGCGGTGTAACCATGCCGATCCTCAGCATTTTTGACGCGACCGCCAAAGCAACCGCCAAAACCGGGGCTGAAAAGGCGCTGGTCCTCGGCACTTCGGTGACGATGGAAGCTCGCAACTACGCTGACCGGCTTTCGGTTGAAGGTATTTCGGCAAACGAACGCTTGCCCCAGCCCGAGATCGCAAAAATGCAGTCGATGATCGATACCGATTTCTATGGCGGAGCCTCCGAGAACGCACGCGGCCGGCTGCTGGCTTATTGCAACAGGCACGCCACGCCGGGCACCGCCATCCTGCTGGCCTGTACCGAATTACCGCTGGCCTTTCCAAACCATTTGGATGATCCGGTGTTCAAGGCCGCGGGGCATCTGTTTGTTAACCCGTCCGCAGCCCATGTTGCTGCGGCCCTGACCGAAGCGCTTGAGGAAGGCTGAGCCTTAGTTCACTGCAGCCAGCCTACTTCACATTTGATTTGGTCAAAGAAGGCCATCACATCCCCACGGGCCATCGCGACAGTTCTGTCATTGACCAACGGGTGCATATTAATGACATCTGCCTGCTGCGCGGCAGCGTCCATGAAGAACCGCACGTTGTTTTGTACGCCATTTATCATCGCCAGCGGGCTGACCGCGCCGGGGCGAATACCGAGGTTCTGGAACAGGCGATCAGCTGAACCAAAAGATAGGCTTCCCACAGCAAGCTCGGCGCCCAGCGCTTTGAGTTCAATCTCGCGGCTTTGCTCCAGCGTGACCAGATAGTTCCGTTTCTTCTTGTCGCGCAGATATAGGTTCTTGAGGCGCAGGGTGCTCTCGCCGGGCACCAGAAACTGATCTTCCACACCTTTCGCATCTTCGACAGTGCGCAGCGGGACATGAGTATGCAGCCGGTAGGTCAGGCCCCAGGCATCCAGCTGCGCCAGCAGTGCGTCGGAACTGAGCGGCAATGTGTCCTGAAAAGTGGATGATGCGCCCATGGGAGCCTCCTGTTTCATGCGCTCATCGCGTATCTCGTGGGCAAATTCAAGCCACGACAACCTGCAATCTCAGTGTTAGCGTGCCGCCATGAAAGTGACGCGCAACACTCCGGACCAACTGATTCTATCCAACACGCCCTGGCTGATCGGTATCATGTTGGCGATCTTTATCCTATGCTTTGTCGGCGCAGGCCTCTTCATGGCCACCGAAGGGGGTGAGGGCGTCTGGTTCGGCATAATCTTTGCTCTGTTCGGTGGTGGGTTGGGCTTTGGCGCGTTCTGCATCTTTGTACGCCGCGTTCAGGTCATATTGGACCGCAAAAGCAATAGTATCCTGATCCGTCGCCAATCGCTCTTTGGATACGACTCTGTAGAACATGAGCTGTCGAACCTGTCTCATGCCGAGGTCGAAACCACCACCTCAACCCGCGACAGGACCACGTCCAAGATGCATCGTCCCGTTCTGATCCTGGAAAAGGGTATGAGCGCTGGTCGTCACCCGATTGTCGAAGCCTATGTCAGTGGACGCGGCGCGCAGCGGATGGTCGATGCGGTCAATGCCTGGCATCCGAAGCGCAAGGTTGACTCTGACAGCCAATCGGCCTAAAGCCCCCTCCAAACATCCGGAAGCGTTTGATCTTCCGGTCCCTTGAGTAGTTCAGGGATCGCCCCCCACCAGCGAGTTTCGCCCGTGGGGGCAATTGTGCATTTAACCGGCGTTTCCTACCTAGGAAGTGCCACAAGATAACCGGCTAAGGAGGCCGCAGGCATGTTTGAAAATCTATCCGAACGCCTCTCTGGCGTCTTTGACCGGCTGACCAAGCAAGGTGCCCTTTCCGAGGAAGACGTCAAAACCGCCCTGCGCGAGGTTCGGGTTGCCCTGCTTGAGGCCGATGTCTCGCTGCCGGTCGCGCGCGAATTCGTCAAGAAGGTGCAGGATCAGGCCACCGGTCAGGCTGTTACCAAATCGATTACCCCTGGTCAGCAGGTCGTCAAGATCGTGCATGACTCGCTGGTCGAGGTGCTGCGCGGCGAAGAGGACCCAGGCGTTCTGAAGATCGACAACCCGCCTGCCCCGATCCTGATGGTTGGCCTTCAGGGCTCGGGTAAGACGACCACGACCGGCAAGCTGGCCAAGCGCCTGAAGGAGAAAGAAGGCAAGAAGGTCCTGATGGCCTCGCTCGACGTCTATCGCCCGGCGGCGATGGATCAGTTGGCCGTGCTGGGTACTCAGGTCGGAGTCGACACCCTGCCGATCGTGCCAGGGCAGAAGCCAGTCGATATCGCCAAACGCGCCAGGCAGCAGGCAACGCTGGGCGGCTATGACGTCTATATGCTGGATACCGCAGGTCGATTGCACATCGACGAAGTGCTGATGCAGGAAGTCGAAGACGTTCGCAATGCGGTCGACCCTCGTGAAACCCTGCTGGTTGTCGATGGCCTGACCGGTCAAGTCGCCGTTGAAGTGGCCGAAGAATTCGAAGCCAAGATCGACATCTCGGGCGTGGTTCTGACCCGGATGGACGGCGACGGGCGCGGCGGTGCGGCTCTGTCGATGCGCGCGGTCACCGGCAAGCCGATCCGCTTTGTCGGTCTGGGCGAGAAGATGGACGCGCTCGAAACATTCGAGCCGGACCGGATCGCCGGTCGTATTCTGGGCATGGGAGACATCGTTGCTCTGGTCGAAAAGGCCCAGGAAACGATGGAGATGGAACAGACCGAGCGCATGATGAAGCGCATGGTCAAAGGTCAGTTCAACATGAACGACCTGAAGATGCAGCTGGAACAGATGATCCAGATGGGCGGCATGCAAGGCATGATGGGCATGATGCCGGGCATGGGCAAGATGGCCAAGCAGGTCGAAGAAGCGGGCATGGATGACAAAGTGCTCAAGCGCCAGATCGCCATGATCCAGTCGATGACCAAACGCGAACGCGCCAACCCTCAATTGTTGCAAGCGAGCCGCAAGAAGCGCATCGCGGCAGGTTCCGGCATGGAAGTCAGCGACCTCAATAAGCTGCTCAAGATGCACCGACAGATGTCGGACATGATGAAGAAGATGGGCAAGATGGGCAAAGGCAAGATGCTGAAGCAGGCCATGAAAGGCATGTTTGGCAAAGGCGGCCCCTCGCCCGAGGATATGGCAGCGGGCATGGATCCCAAGGCGATGGAACAGGCGGCCAAGGCGATGGGAGGCAAGATGCCCGGTATGCCTGGAATGGGTGGCGGCATGGCCCTGCCCCCGGGTTTGAGCGGTTTCGGAAAGAAAAAGTGACACCAGCACGCTGCACCCAGCCCCCGTCCGGAAAGGCGGCGATGGCAGCAGCGCAATATCGCGCGGCCCTGCCGGTCATTCAGACCCGGCGGCTGGTTCTGCGTGCACCCACTCTGGATGACCTGCCGGTGTGGACTTCAATCTGCAACGAGAGCTTCGGCGATACTGAGCAGGAAGCGTGGACAGAGTTTTCCTACTACACTTCCGGCTGGCTTCTGCATGGTCACGGCCTGTTTTCGGTCACGCTTAAGGAGGATGATCAGGTCGTCGGCTTCGTCATTCTCGGCCTCGAATGGGACGACCAAGAGCCGGAGCTTGGCTACATGTTCCGCACCGAACACCATATGAAAGGCTATGCGACCGAGGCTTGCACGGCTGTGCGAGATTTCGGCTTTGACCTGTTGGGATTGGGGCAATTCGTAAGCTACGTGTCACAATCGAATACCCGCTCGAACGCTCTTGCGGAACGGCTAGGCGCATTACGGGACAAGACCGCTGAAGGTGCCTTTAGCAATGATCAGCATGTCTGGCGGTATGGCGAGGCGCAGGCATGACACTCGCAATGAACATCCCCCGACTTGAAACCGAGCGCCTGATCCTGCGCGCACCTTGCGAAGCGGACGTTGCAGCCGAGGCAGAGTTCTTTGCCAGCGACGCCTCAAAATTTGTCGGCGGGCCGAAGCGCCACGACGAGACATGGCGGGCCATCGCAATGCTGCTGGGCCATTGGGCGATGCGCGGCTATGGCTTCTGGGGTGTCGAGGAAAAGGACACCGGCACATATGTCGGCCATGTCGGACTGTGGTTCCCACACAGCTGGCCCGAACCCGAGATCGGCTGGACCCTGATGAACAACGCCACCGGTAAGGGTTATGCGACCGAGGCTGCGCTGGCCGCGCGCGCGCATGCATATGACGTTCTGGGTTGGGAAACGGCGATCTCACTGATCGATCCTGATAATCTGGGCAGCAAAGCGGTTGCGGAACGCATGGGCGCACAGTTCGATTACACGTTCGAGCATCCGGCCTTTGGCACGATGAATGTCTGGCGACACCCCGCCCCGTCTGATCTGGCGAACGGCGGGGTGGAGGCCTACGCATGACCTCAGCAGCAAATCCTCAACTTGAAACTGAACGTCTGATCCTTCGTGGCCCTTCGCCTGACGATGTCGCTCCGATGTTCGAGTTCTTCAAATCCGATCACAGCCTGTTCTACGGTGGCCCAATGACGGAAGCCGAGGCGTGGCGCAAGCTGACGCTATATGCTGGGCAGTGGACTTTGTGCGGCTATGGCTTGTTCTCGATTTACCGAAAGGCCGATATGGCCATGGCTGGGATGGCCGGGCCCTATCATCCGATTGATTTTCCGGAACCCGAGATGTCATGGCTGGTTGTCGGGCCTGAATTCGAAGGGCAAGGGCTGGCACGCGAGGCTTGCCAAACCGTCCTTTCACATTTGTTCAAGGAATTGGGTTGGACCAGCGTTGTCAGCTATATCGACACCGGAAACATCCGTTCGCAGAAGCTGGCTGAGCGGCTGGGGGCATCTTTGGACCAGAACGCGGTGGTTCCGCTGGAAAACTGCATAGCCTACCGTCACAGGCCGCAGTCAGGCGAGGGGCAGTGATGCAAAGCAGCTTTGTAATCCCTCACGTCGAGACCGACCGCCTGATCCTGCGCGCGCCGCATCTGGATGATCTGCCCGCAATGACCGCATTCTTTGCGACCGAGCGCAGCTATATGGTGGGTGGTCCCAAAGACGCGTTCGAGTGCTGGAGTTCGCTGTCAAACAGGCTGGGGCATTGGGCGCTGCGCGGTTTTGGCCTGTGGCACCTGACCGAAAAGGCCAGCGGCACATTCGTGGGATGGACCGGTATGATTTACGTGCCAGGCTGGGCTGAGCCCGAGTTGGGCTGGGCGCTGATGGCAGAGGCCGAGGGCAAAGGGCTGGGGTCCGAGGCTGCGACGGCGGCACGGGATTATGCCGCGCAGCATCAGGACCTGAACGGTGTCATTTCGTACATCGCACATGCCAACGATCGCTCTCGTGTGCTGGCCAGACGCCTGGGTGCAACGCTGGAGCATGAAAACGCCGAGCTGTTGGGCAAACGCGCCCAGATCTGGCGACACCCAAAGATTGACGTGAATACCCCTGCTTTGACCGCTGAGAGGACCGGCCAATGACCAACCCCGTGACACAGGCTGCCACGCTGTTGAAAGAGCATCGCGAAAGCATCGACCGGCTGGATGCGATCCTCGTCTATACGCTGGGCGAGCGGTTCAAACACACCCAGGCCGTTGGCAAGCTCAAGGCCACACACGACCTTCCCCCGTCCGATCCGTCGCGCGAAGCCGCGCAGATCGCACGGTTAGAAGACCTGGCGAAAGAGGCCGATCTGGACCCCGATTTCGCCAAGGCTTTTCTGAACTTCATCATTCAGGAAGTCATCCGACACCACAGGAAACATCAAAAGTGAACCTTTGGTTCAACAAACACCAGAAATAACCGGACATCTTCCGGTCACGCCATTCAAAGGAGATACCACCATGGCAATGAAAATTCGTCTCGCCCGCGGCGGCTCGAAAAAGCGTCCCTTCTACCGCATCGTGGCTGCTGACAGCCGCATGCCGCGCGACGGCCGTTTCATCGAAAAGCTGGGCACCTACAACCCGCTGCTGCCGAAAGACAGCGAAGAGCGCGTAAAAATGGATGTTGAGCGCGTTCAGTACTGGCTGGATCAGGGCGCACAGCCCACCGACCGTATCGCACGTATGCTGGAAGCAGCCGGCACCCGTGACAAAGCCGAGCGCAACAACCCCAACAAGGGCACCCCGGGCAAGAAAGCTCAGGAACGTGCGGAAGAGAAGGCTGCGAAGGCTGCTGAAGCTACTGAGGCAGCCGAAGCTCCTGCCGAAGAAGCGGCTGCGGAAGAATAAGCAGGCGAGCGCGTGCAGGATCAGGCGTTCACTGACGATTTTCGCACGCAGTTCGATCTGTTGATGCGGCTCCGGCGCGATGTGCGCCGGTTTCGCACTGACGCGATAGACGAGGCAGTGCTGACGCGCTGCCTCGACGCGTTTCAATTGGCCCCCTCGGTGGGGCTGAGCGAACCCTGGCGGGTGATCCGCGTTGAAAGCTCAGAGGCACGGGCCGCAGCGCTGAAGAATTTCCAAACAGCCAACGACGCTGCCCTTCGTGGATACTCCGGTGAGAAGGCGCAGCTTTACAGCCGCCTGAAACTGACGGGCATGCAAGATGCCCCGGTGCAGCTGGCCGTCTTCTGCGACGATGCCACCAACAAAGGGCAAGGTCTGGGTGCGGGCACCATGCCCGAGATGCGGCGGTATTCCGTGGTTTCGGCCATCACCCTGTTCTGGCTGTCATTGCGGGCACAGGGGCTGGGTTTGGGATGGGTGTCCATCCTTGACCCCGACAAGATGGCCCAGGACTTGCGAGTCCCTCTTGATTGGCGACTTATCGGGTATTTCTGCGTTGGCTGGCCTGAAGAACCCTCGGAGACGCCCGAGCTTGAGCGTGTCGGCTGGGAAATCCGCGACGGCTGCCTGCCCATCGAAACGCGGTGATTGATAGTGTTTGGACTGATACGACTTCCCATCCTGCTGCTGATCGCATTTATTGTCGGCGTGTTCTTTGAACGCAGCAATCAGCGCGAGGCCTGTGCCGAGCGAGGTAAATGGCAGGACGGTGTATGTGTAACAACGGCGGGATCAAATGACTGATCTGATCTGTGTCGGCAGTATTGCGGGCTCTTACGGGGTACGCGGTGAGGTACGGCTGAAGAGCTTTTGCGCTGTGCCGGAAGATATCGAGACCTATTCCCCACTAACAGATGAGGCGGGCCAAGAGCGTTATCCTGTGGTTCTGACCCGCCCGATAAAAAACGGCTTTGCCGCCCGATTGGGTGGGATCGAGACCAAGGAACAGGCTGACGCGATCAACGGCTTGCGCCTTTATGCCAGGCGCGACCAGTTGCCGTCGCTTCCCGATGACGAATTCTACCACACCGATCTGATCGGGCTTGATGTGTATGACACAGGTGGCACGTTGCTGGGCCAGGTTAAATCCGTGCAAAACCATGGCGCGACAGATTTGCTGGAGCTTCACGGAGCGGGATTGAAATCAACGGTTCTGCTGCCCTTCACCCTGGAGGCGGTACCCACAGTCGATCTGGATCAGGGTCGTATCGTTGCTGACCCGCCCGAAGGCTTGATCTGATGCGGCGCGTCCTGCTGCATCTAGGGCTACACAAAACCGGCACCACAGCGGCGCAATCCTTTCTGTACGAAAACCGCGAGCTGATCTGGCCGCATTTCTCATTAGCCCTCCCCTATAAGACCCGCAAGGCCGGGTTGTCCGAGGCTGCTACACGCCATTCGATTTACCGTTTGGATTCAACGCTTTCAGACTTCGGAATCCGAATGAACGACTTTCTGGGCAAGCTGGATTTCGGCACCCGCCGCGGGTTGATCCTAAGCGAAGAGAATTTCTCCGGACTGCGGCCAAGCCGAAACCGCGTCGAAGGCTACGCGGCAGCGCCTGATCTTGTGGCAACTGTCGTCAGCGCTGTTCATCGTCGGTTTCTTGGGGAAGAGGTCGACATGACTGTGTATCTGTCCCTGCGACAGCGGGACAGCTGGCTTTACAGCTTGTGGGCACATGACTTGCAACACAGCCGGGTCGTGCGGGATTTTGATGAGTTCTGCGCAGATCTGGATCACTTGCCAGATCTTCAGGACACTGCGGACACCATACGCAAAAGGCTTCCATCGGTCACTGTCCAGACCGCATGGTTGGAAGACCTGCAAAAACGCCAATTCGGCCCCGGCGCGCCATTTGCTGAATTTCTGGACCTTTCGCAAAGCAAGGCCTTGCGGCTTGTAGCCCCCGATCGAACCAACTCCAGCCCGTCCAAAGAGGTACTGGCTGACCTATTGGCGCTGAACCGTTCGTCGCTGGAAGATGCGGCGCTGAACGCCCGAAAGAAAGCGGTCGTCGAAACCAGCCAGAGCGAAATGATCGGTCAAAAATGACAGAGAAGCCCACCAAATCCCACGGCCGCAAGGCGCTGCGCCCAACGCTGAAACCGCGCGAGCTGGTGACACCCACGCCAGATTTGCAAGGCGTGTGGAAGACCAAGATCATTACCCTGTTCCCGTCGGCTTTTCCCGGTGTTCTGGGTGAAAGCCTGACCGGCAAAGCCCTGCAAGAAGGGCTGTGGCAGATGGAAACCGTGGATCTGCGACAGTTTGGGATTGGCAAACACCGCAACGTTGATGACACACCCGCAGGGGGCGGCGCGGGCATGGTGCTGCGTGCCGACGTTTTAGGAGCGGCGATCGAGCATACAATGGCAGGTGTTCAGGGCAACTGGCCGCTGATCTATCTCAGCCCACGCGGACGCCGCATGGACCAGCGCATGATGCAGAACCTGGCGCGCTGCGATGGTATGACCTTGCTATGTGGCCGTTTCGAAGGTGTGGATGAACGTGTGCTCGAACACTACGGGGTCCAGGAAGTGTCGCTGGGGGACTTTGTCATGACCGGCGGGGAAATCGCTGCGCAAGCCCTGATTGACGCCACCGTTCGGCTGATCCCCGGCGTTCTGGGAAACCAAGCCTCGACCGAGGAAGAAAGCTTTTCGTCCGGTCTGCTGGAACATCCGCAATATACCCGCCCAGCCGAGTGGAACGGCCGCCCGATCCCGGACATCCTTATGTCCGGCCACCATGGGCGCATCGAAGAATGGCGTCACAACAAAGCCAAGAATATAACCCGGGAAAGAAGGCCGGACGTGTGGGAAGAATATGTTTCTTCCCAAGAGGATAACGCGGATTAGCGGTGTCGATGTGTGTCGCACCTGCAGCAGTGATCGGCGGATACACAACGAACATCCTTCTGACGGGAATCCTGATTGGCGGCGGCACGGTCGCAACCGACGACGTGCCTAAGATCTAAGAGCCGCCAGCTTTCCATTGAGCCCAGGTTTCCGGCGTGCCGTTGAACGTGTTGATATCGACCCGACCGCGCACGCCGGGCACCAAACCGGTGCCCGTGTATTGCCAGAACCGCCAAAGTGCCCGCGGGTAGACCTGACGCGGGTGACCCGCCACCGATCTGAGCCAGAACTCGGTCCGAGGTAGCCGCGCGATATCTGTGTCCTCGAAAAAGTCCACGGTGGTGTAGACGATGGGCCGGCGGCCATAGTGACGTTCCAGAATATCAAGGAACCTTTGGGCTTCGGCGCGCACCGTCGCACCGTCGGGGCGCAATGTGCAGGTTCTGGAATGCGGCGTCCACTCCATGTCTAGGACATGCGGCAGGTCGGCACCTTTCGGGACATTCTGGATAAACCAACGGGCTTGTTCCCGCGCCGGACGGCAGAAGTAATAGTAGTGATACGCCCCCCAAGGCACCCCCGCCGCCTGCGCACCACGGCGGTGGTCGTCAAACAGCGGATCGGCAACATCCCCGCCTTCCGTTGCTTTCAAAAACGCAAAGCTGACCCCCGAAGCCTTGGCTGTGCGCCAATCAATCGGCCCCTGCCAGCGCGAGACATCGAGCCCATGAACAGGGTATAGACCGGGATGTCGCCCTTCCCATTCATGTGGGTCATCGTCGCCAAAATCGGGATAGACAACCGATGGTGCTGTTCTGTCGACGCCCGGTGTGGGTTCGATCACCTGAGGTTGCGGGCCGCCACGCCCGCAAGACACAAGCACAGCACCTGCAAATGCCAGCAAAAGCGCAAATCGCATGATGTGTTCCTGTTCTAAATTTCTGCTCTTTTAATTAGCTTCAGAATGCCCAATCATGGACGTAAGGCAACGCTGCATTTTGTAAATGGCGGAATCCCACCAGCCCGTGCTGCAAATCACAGCGATTTAGTCTTGATCCTTCGCCGCAAAGCCCTTACACGACCGCAATCCGGTGCCGCTTTTTGCGACTCCGGTGTTTTGGTTTGCATCATGGCGTGACGTCCTGCTTTCTTCAGCCCGGACGCGACGTGGCGGACTACACCAAAGGAACATTCGATCTGACCTCTGGCGGGCTGTACGCAGGACCCGGTGAAGACCAAGAGCTCTCAGGCCGTGCCCAAACTTCGTGGACCAACCACGAGCATATAGGAGTAAATGCGATGGACCTGATCGCACAGCTTGAGGCGGAACAAATTGCCGCCCTGGGGAAAGACATCCCCGATTTCAAAGCCGGAGACACCATCCGTGTCGGCTATAAAGTGACCGAAGGGTCGCGCACCCGTGTGCAGAACTACGAAGGCGTCTGCATCGCGCGCAACAACGGCAATGGCATTGCCGGTTCGTTCACCGTTCGCAAGATTTCGTTTGGCGAAGGCGTGGAGCGTGTGTTCCCGCTGTTCTCGACCAACATCGACAGCATCACCGTTGTCCGCCGCGGCCGCGTTCGTCGCGCCAAACTATACTACCTGCGCTCGCGTCGTGGTAAATCCGCGCGTATCGCAGAAGTCACCAACTACAAGCCCAAGGCTGGCGCCGAGGCGTAAGGAGCGGAAAGATGAAAAAAGACATCCATCCCGATTATCACGTCATCAACGTCAAAATGACCGATGGCACCGTCGTTCAGATGAAATCCACCTGGGGCGCCGAAGGCGACCAGCTTGCTCTGGAAATCGACCCCTCTGTGCACCCCGCATGGACCGGTGGCTCGTCGCGCCTGATGGACGCCGGCGGCCGCGTGTCGAAGTTCAAAAAGAAGTACGAAGGCCTGGGTTTCTAAACCCTTTCCGTTTCGATTTCGAAAGGCCGTCCCGATGGGGCGGCCTTTTTTTGTCTCGTGGGTGGCTGCTTCGAGCCGATTCTGTCAATCCGATCTCTAAGCTGCACATACTCCCACGACAAAAACTTATGCAGATGCATTAAAGACCACGCCTCAGAGCGATTTCGAAACCAGCCCTTCATTCAGTTTACAGCGAAGACCAACGCTCGAATTCACTGATCGCGGGACAAGGCGGCCAGCAAAGTAATACCTTCAAATCGCCATAATTGAATACTTTACGCGCGCAAAGAATACAGCTAATCACCAGCTGCGAGTGGCTTTGCGTTTTGTTTGAGTACGCCGCGTGTTTTTCGGCAGCCGCTCGCACTCTTTCTCTTTGGTTCAAAAGAGCTCTTTGCTGCCCAACGGCAACGATAGCCCACCGGTGAGGTCATGGGAGACGGCAACAGTGTCCGCGCCTCGATATTTGGGAAAGATCGAAATGAAAAGTCACTTTGCATTTCGCTAACTTAGTCATGACTGAACGACTAGTTTGGGAGATTCGCTTCACTGCAGTGCATCTTACGCCGCGCATGCAAGGGTTTTTGCGTTAGAATTAGCGGCACTGCACAAGTCCGGTTTGCCTGAACCGCAGACTGCTGTGTAGGTCGGCACAGCGTGCCCAACGAGTTCCAGTATATCTGAAGAGGCGATCCTTTCTATATGCCGGATCATACCCAGCGCTCCCGCGCAAATCAGGACTTGCAGGAAGACGATCAAAACATTCAGGAACAGATGCTCTTACCCTTGTCCTGCTCGCTGAAAGCTGGTTTGGGCAGTGAATCAGGGGGCGCCTTTGGCAAATGGTTCGCTCTAACCTGCGATCCGGGCGTGGTTTTCCAAATTAGAGACTGATATTGACCCAAGGCGCCGCTTGAGGTTCTTTCCTTCCCCGCTGACACAACATATAGTGGCCCACAACAACGTGTGGACAAACACGGTACGACTTGGGAACACAAGCATGGCACATATCATTGTGGTCGGAAACGAAAAGGGCGGCGCGGGCAAATCGACCGTGTCGATGCATGTGGCCACAGCTTTGGCGCGGCTGGGACACAAGGTCAGCACACTGGACCTTGACCTGCGACAGCGCAGCTTGGGACGTTACTTTGAGAACCGGGTCAATTTTCTGAATGGCACGGACACGGGTTTGCCTAGCCCGCTTCATCACGACCTGCCCGAGATCGATGCCAGCAAGCTGAAGCCCGGCGAAAACATCTATGACCACCGGCTGTCCGCCGCCGTGGCCGAGTTGGAAAGCGACAGCGATTTCATCCTGATCGACTGCCCAGGCTCGCATACCCGCCTAAGCCAGGTAGCGCATTCGTTGGCGGATACGCTGATCACGCCACTGAATGACAGTTTCATCGATTTCGATCTGCTGGCGCGGATCGATTCAAAGGGCGAGAAGATTCTGGGCCCGTCTGTCTATTCCGAGATGGTCTGGAACGCGCGGCAATTGCGGGCACAGGCCGGGCTGAAGCCGATCGACTGGGTGGTCGTACGCAACCGGGTCGGCACCCAGCGTATGGTGAACAAGGAAAAGATGCAGCGCGCCATCGAGATGCTGTCGCAGCGCATCGGGTTTCGCGTCGCCTCGGGCTTTTCCGAACGGGTCATTTTTCGCGAGCTGTTCCCGCGCGGCCTGACTTTGCTGGATCTCAAGGATATCGGGGTCAAACAGTTGAACATCTCGAACATCGCAGCGCGGCAGGAGTTGCGCGACATGATGCGCGAGTTGAACCTGCCGGGCGTTGAGATCGACTTTTAACTTGCTGGCGTGTAGATCGTGAACAGCTCTTTGGGCTCGGACACGCCGCGCAGCATGTAACGGCCCACCGAGACAAGTTCTTGCGCACAAGGCTGTGCCGCACTGGCGACGTCGTCGGAAATCAGAATCCTTTGCCCCAACGAGCGGTGCATTCCTGCGATCCGTGCGGCCTGATTTACAGCAGGGCCGATCACCGTGAAGTCCAGACGGGTTTCTGAACCGATATTGCCATACAGAATCTCGCCAGAGTGCAGCGCCAGCGTAAAATTGGCGACTGGTTGCCCTGCAGCCTGCCGTTGGGCGTTGAGTTCGGCCATCCGAGTCTGCAGCAACGGTACAGCGGACAGGGCGGCACGGGCATCCGCGTCAATCTCTCCCACATCGAACATGGCCATCAACCCGTCGCCCATGAATTTCAGAATGTTCCCACCGCTATCGTGAACCACACGAACAGCCACCGCCAGGTAGTCATTCAGCATTTCGATAATATCCAACCCAGGCAGTTCCTCGGACAGGTTGGTGAAGCCTTCCAGATCGAAATTCCAGATCACCGCATCAATCTGCTGCAAAGAACCACGCCGGATTTCACCGGACAGGACACGCCTACCTGCATCCCGCCCCAGATAAACACGCAACAGATCGCGTGCCAGTGTCTGGTTCTTGGCGGACTTTAGCGCCAACCCCAGATGTGGCAGGACCTCGCGGATCAGGGACAGATCTGTGTCCTCAAACCCTTTTGGTGCATTGCTGGTCCACGACATCAAAACACCATCGGTAGCCTTTTGCGCCCCGTTCGGGCGCACCTGACCGGAGCTTTCAAAAGAAACACCTGTCGCATAATATTCCGTGGCACCGACCTCTCGCAGGTCATTGAGCAGGGGAAACCGACTGGATTCATTCTGCTCGTAAAGTTTCACCCGAATTTCGCCCAAATCCTCGTGCAGCAACGCATAAAGCGGGCTGCTTTGCCACTGCTCACTGGGCGTATCCGTGTTTTCGAATTTCTCGGATTCACCACCTTTGTCATGGTACCAGCTATACCCGGTTCCGCCATAGACCGGGTGCAGCGTCGACTGCGCCGCGTGAAACCGCATCAGCGGGACGCCCATCTCGACAAGTCGGGTGCAGAACTCTTCCAGCAATTCTTCTTGCCCGGCGCCTTCAAGCCCTTTGGTCACGAGCCAGTCGATCAGACTGGTCGCAGGGGCCGTCGCGGGATCGAATGACGTCATGTTTTTGTCCATATCAAGCATGTGACACATCTGGGGATGCAGCAGCAGAATTACCAGTAGTTAGTCGATCGCGGCAAGACGTCGGAGCATGCGGCGTAGCAGCGCTGCTTCGTCTGTGCTGAACAGGTTTGCCAGCTTGGCGTCATACTGTTCCGCGATCCCGCGCAACTCGTGATAAACCGTTTTACCCGCCGGTGTCAGCGTCAACCATTCCACCCGGCGGTCATCCTGATGCCGGGTCCGGGTCAAGTATCGACGTTGTTCCAGCTTGCGAACGGCGCGGCTGATTTTGGTTTTGTGGATTTTGGCACGTTCACCAATCCCTTTTGCTGTCATCTGGCCGAAAACACCTAGATGAAACAGTACCCGCCATTCAGTCCTTAGCATGCCATAGCGATTCTTATAGACCCGCTGAAAATCAAGAGAGCTTTCCTCGGCCGCCTGGTTCAGCAGGAACGGCAGGAAATGTTGCAATTCAAAATCATCTTTTTTGTCAGAGTCATTGTTTGTCATGCTTGTTAGTTACAAAAACAACTATTATTCGACAAGTAGCAAACGGAGGAACACACGATGAATCGTCCGACAAACCCACATACGATGACACAGGCCAGCACGCCTGTTGGAACCCATGCAGGCTATATGCCCGGCTTTGGCAACGACTTTGAAACCGAAGCCCTGCCCGATGCTCTGCCGCAAGGCATGAACAGCCCGCAAAAGTGCAACTATGGTCTTTATGGAGAGCAGCTGAGCGGCACCGCCTTCACTGCCAACCCGCCGGAGCGCACATGGTGTTATCGCATTCGACCCTCGGTAAAGCATTCTCACCGCTACGCAAAAATCGATCTACCTTACTGGAAATCCGCCCCCTGCATTGACCCGGACGTGATCAGTCTGGGTCAATATCGATGGGATCCGGTTCCGCATTCAGACGCCGAACTGAACTGGCTGACCGGCATGCGGACAATGACGACCGCTGGCGACGTCAACACTCAGGTCGGTATGGCCAGCCATATCTATCTGGTCACGGAATCAATGGTGGATGACTATTTCTTCTCGGCCGATTCTGAATTGCTGGTGGTTCCGCAAGAGGGCCGTCTGCGGTTCGCGACCGAATTGGGGATCATTGATCTGGAACCCAAAGAAATCGCGATCATCCCACGCGGGTTGCTTTACCGCGTCGAGGTTCTGGACGGTCCGGCGCGGGGTTTTGTTTGCGAGAATTACGGACAGAAATTCGAGTTGCCGGGGCGCGGTCCGATTGGCGCCAACTGCATGGCCAACCCCCGCGACTTCAAAGCACCCATAGCTGCCTTTGAAGATCGCGAAGCACCTTCGACCGTCACCATCAAATGGTGCGGCCAATTTCATACCACCAAGATCCCTCACAGCCCGTTGGATGTCGTCGCCTGGCACGGCAACTACACGCCCTACAAATACGACATGCGCAATTATTGCCCGGTCGGCGCGATCCTGTTTGACCATCCGGACCCGTCAATCTTTACTGTGCTCACCGCGCCTTCGGGGCAGCCGGGCACGGCGAATATCGACTTTGTCCTGTTCCGCGAACGCTGGATGGTGATGGAAGATACGTTCCGTCCACCCTGGTACCACAAAAACATCATGTCCGAGCTGATGGGCAACATTTACGGCCAGTACGACGCGAAACCTCAGGGCTTTGTTCCTGGCGGGATGAGCCTGCACAACATGATGATCCCACATGGCCCGGATAAGGAAGCCTTTGAAAAAGCGTCCAACGCCAATCTGGGCCCCGACAAGCTGGACCAGACCATGTCCTTCATGTTCGAAACCCGGTTCCCGCAGCACTTGACGCAATTTGCAGCGACCGAGGCCCCGTTGCAGGATGACTATATCGATTGCTGGACATCGCTTGAGAAGAAATTCGACGGCACACCGGGCAAGAAGTAACCGTTCTAATTTCCAAGGTTTGGAGAAAACATGCCTTTGATGAAATCCTGGGTGATCTCGGCCAACGATGCCGCGCATCCGTTTCCCCTGAATAATCTGCCCTATGGGGTCTTTTCGATCGACGACGGTGAACCCCGATGCGGCATTGCAATCGGGGACATGATCCTCGACGTCACGGCGGCAGAATCGGAAGGGGTGATCGTGCTCGCAGATGAGCCGCTGTTCGATCTGCCCTTCTGGAACCCCTTGATGGAGGAAGGGCCAGCTGTTTGGGCCGCTTTCAGAAACCGCGTGACAGCCCTTCTGGCAGACGGGGCAGAGGAGCAAAACCAGGTCGCACCCTTGCTGGTCGCGCAAAACACTGCCCAGATGCATATGCCATTCGCAGTCAGTGAATACACCGATTTCTACGCTGGCCGGCATCACGCGCAAAATGTCGGCACAATGTTCCGCGGCCCAGAAAACGCGCTGCCGCCAAACTGGCTGCACATTCCGATTGGCTATAATGGTCGGGCGTCATCTGTTGTCGTCTCGGGCACGGATATCCGCCGCCCATGGGGGCAATTGAAATCTCCAGATCAGGAATTGCCTGCGTTCCTGCCCAGCCGCCGCTTTGACATCGAGCTTGAAATGGGTGCCATCGTCGGTACGGCATCTGACGGCCCGATCACTGTGCAAGAAGCCGACGACAATATCTTTGGCTATGTCCTTCTGAACGACTGGTCTGCACGAGATATCCAAGCCTGGGAGTATCAACCGCTCGGCCCGTTCCAGGCCAAGGCAACCGCGACCTCGATCAGCCCGTGGATTGTGACCAAAGCCGCGTTGGAACCGTTCCGGTGCGAGCCGCCCGAACGCATCTTCGAGCTGCTTGATCACCTTAAGGATCGCGGCCCGATGCTGTACGACATTGATCTGTCCATTACTATGGCGCCAAAAAACAAAGAGGCGACCGTGATCGGCCAGACAAACTACAACCAGATGTACTATTCCGCAGCTCAACAACTGGCACACCACACAACCTCTGGGTGCCCGATGAATACCGGTGACCTATTGGGATCGGGCACTATTTCCGGCCCGACCAAACCCGAACGGGGCTCACTGTTGGAACTCAGCTGGGGTGGGAAAGAACCCCTGACGCTGGACACCGGTGAAACACGCAGCTTCATCGAAGATGGCGACACACTGACACTGTCTGGCGCGGCCCGTGGCGATGGTTACACAATTGGCTTTGGCGATTGCACCGGTACCATACTGCCCGCGCTGGATGACCCATTTAAGAGATAAGCACCCAATCTTCATCTTTTCCCAAATACTCCCGCCGGAGGCGGTTTCCAAAAGGATAAGTCGATGACCAAAGCATTCGCGTCCCAGGGGGACATGACTGACAAACAGACTTCATTCACCCAAGTTGGTGACGGGCTCTACGCTTTCACGGCCGAAGGCGACCCGAATTCCGGTGTCATCATCGGCGATGACAGCGTGATGATTGTCGAGGCGCAGGCCACCCCGCGCCTTGCAAATAAGGTGATCGAATGCGTGCGTTCTGTCACCGACAAGCCTATCACCCATGTCGCGCTGACCCACTACCACGCGGTGCGTGTGCTGGGGGCCAGTGCGTTTGGTGCGCAACAGATCCTCATGTCCGACATGGCCCGTGCAATGGTTGTCGAACGGGGTCAAGAAGACTGGGACAGCGAGTTCCAGCGCTTCCCACGCCTGTTCCAAGGGCATGAAAGCATTCCCGGCCTGACCTGGCCGACCACAACATTCAGCGACACGATGACCGTATATCTCGGCGACCGCCGGGTCGATCTGATGCATCTGGGCCGGGCCCACACGGCGGGCGATATCGTGATCCATGTGCCGGATCAGAACGTGATGTTCACTGGCGACATCGTCGAATACCACTCGGCCTGTTACTGCGGTGATGGTCACTTTGGCGATTGGGGCGACACGCTGGACGAGATCAAATGGTTCGATGTCGACGCGATTGCGCCGGGTCGCGGCGATGCACTGCTTGGAAAGGACATGGTGAGCGCCGCAATCGAAAACACGCGCGACTTCGTGGACAGCACATATCGCCCCGCAGCCAAAGTGGCCGCTCGTGGTGGCACCTTGAAAGAGGCGTGGGACGCAGTACGGGCCGAATGTGACCCCAAGTTTTCGGACTATGCGATCTATGAACACTGCCTGCCCTTTAACGTGTCACGCGCCTTTGACGAAGCACGGGGCATTGATACACCCCGCATCTGGACCGCCCAGCGCGATCTGGAGATGTGGGAGGCGCTTCAAGATTAAGAAAGTCAGCCGACATTGATCCAGATCGTTTTCACGAGCTCAAATCGATGAAACCATGAACTCAAGGCCGTTGGTGCACGCCGCCAGCGGAGTTGCAAAGCGACCTTTGGCGCAGCTGCTTGGGGGGAAAGCCCATGAACAAGATTTTCGAAATTCCACTTTATGCTTATGAACGCAGTCCGGATCAGGACGCCGCAACACCTGTTCGACACAAGGTGATCGTGATCGGCGCGGGGCCGGTGGGTCTGGCCGCTGCGATTGATCTGGCGCAGCAAGATGTCGAAGTTCTGGTCCTGGACGACAATGACAAAGTCAGTTTCGGAAGCCGCGCCATCTGCTTTTCCCAGCGTACGCTGGATATTGCTGATCGGCTGGGCTGCGGGCAGCGCCTACTGGACAAAGGTGTGCGCTGGGACCGTGGCAAAGTGTTTTTCGACGATCGCCAGGTCTATGATTTCAATCTGCAGCCCGACGAGGGCTTTGCCAACCCGGCCTTTATTAACCTGCAGCAATACTATGTGGAAACCTTCCTTATGGACCGGCTGCGCGCGTTGCAGGCTGAAGGCGCGCCGGTTCAAATACGCGGGCGCAACAAGGTCGAGGCTGTCGGTACCCATGAAGATCATGTCCGGTTGGAGGTCGAAACCCCGGAAGGCCCCTATACAGTCGAAGCTGACTGGCTGATTGCCTGCGACGGGGCCAATTCGCCCACACGGCGGATGCTGGGGATCGATTTTGACGGGCGTGTATTCGAAGACAATTTCCTGATCGCGGATGTGATCATGGAGGCGGACTTTCCGTCTGAACGATGGTTCTGGTTTGACCCGCCCTTTAATCGGGGCCAATCCGCGCTGTTGCACAAACAACCGGACAATGTCTGGCGCATCGACCTGCAATTAGGTTGGGATATCGACAAGGAACGCGAGAAACGCCCCGAGAACGTGATCCCCCGCCTGAAAGAGATGCTCGGCGAAGAGGTCGAGTTTCAGCTTGAATGGGTCTCGATCTACACGTTCCAATGCCGCCGCATGGAAAGCTTCAGACAAGGACGCGCGATTTTTGCCGGGGACAGTGCGCATCAGGTCAGTCCCTTTGGGGCACGGGGGGCAAACTCGGGCCTGCAGGACGTCGACAACCTGTGCTGGAAACTCAAACTCGTGCTGGATGGAGACGCCCCCGAAAGCTTGCTGGACAGTTATGATTCCGAACGCATTCAGGGCGCAGACGAGAACATTCGGAAATCCAGCCGCTCGACCGATTTCATCACGCCCAAATCCGATATGTCACGGGTGCTGAGGGATGCAGTTCTGGACCTGAGCGAGCATTTCGAATTTGCCCGTCCCATGGTGAATTCGGGACGGTTGAGCGAACCCTGTACCTACGACGGGTCCTCCCTGAATTCAGCCGATGCGCTGGATGGGCCTGCCCAAACGCGGCCCGGTTCGGCCTGTCCGGACGTACCACTAGGTGGCGATTTTCTTTTGCCCAAACTGGCCGGACAGTTCACCCTGCTGACAATTGACGCGGATGCGCCAGAGATTTTGCAGGAAGACGGGATCGAAGTCAGACGGCTGGCACTATCGGTCAAGGATGACATGACTCTGGCGCTCAAACGGCGCTATCTGGGCGATGCCCCCAGTGCGGTCTATTTGATCCGCCCGGATCAGCATGTGGCCGCACGGCGCGACACCTATGAAGAAAACGCGTTCCGGCATGCAATCCGCCGGGCCAGTGGGAAGGAGTAACCGAAATGACTGATCTGATCCTCACCCCGAATATCGATAATGCGGATGACTTCTATGCCGACCTGTTGGCGGCGCATGACGGAATAGATAAAGTCGACAGCGATGCGTTGAACGCGCGGCTGGTTCTGGTTCTGGCCAATCACATCGGCGACAACGCGGTTCTGGTCCAAGCGATCAACGCGGCACGCCTGAAGATGACTTAGCGAGGAATTGTGTGAGCAAGATTGTTCTTTATGATTTTTGGAGATCCTCGGCCAGCTATCGGGTCCGAATTGCGCTGAATTTGGCCGGGATCTCATATGACGCAGTTGTCGTGGACTTGGTCAGCGGAGAGCAAAAGGGCGACGCGCATCGGTCACGCAACCCGCAAGGTCTGGTCCCCGTTTTGGAGATCGACGGGTTGAGACTGACCCAATCCCTGGCCATCATCGAATATTTGGACCGCACACGACAGCTAAACCTGTTCCCCGAAAACCCGGCAGATCGCGCCAAAGCGCAGGCGCTGGCCCAGTCGATTGCGGTGGACATACACCCGATCTGCAACCTTGCAGTCGCCAAACATGCGACCGTGCTAAGCGCGGATGCCAGCAACATGCCCGGCGCGTGGATGCAACACTATATTCGGCCCGGGCTGGAAGCGTTCGAAGCACTGCTAGCTGAGTTCACGCAATCGCCTTATTGCACAGGCACACAACCCGGGCTCGCCGATCTGTGCCTGATCCCTCAGCTTTTTAACGCCCGCCGCTGGGAGGTTGATCTGTCACACTTGCCACGCCTGTTGGCTGTCGAGGCAGCCTGCAGCGATCATTCCGCCTTTGTCGCAGCCCGTCCCGACCAGCACGCGCCAGCATAGCAAATTTTTGTGGCGTTCAGCACAGACCCTGTGTGCTGGTGCGGGTAGTCCAGAGCGGCGATGGGACCTAGCTTTGTGTCATTACAAAATGAGGTTCAGATGTCAGAAATCACCGGCTATCACGCGCATATCTATTTCGACGCAGACACCCAAGCGACAGCGCAACAGATCTGCGAAGAGGCAGCGCACCTTTTTCCAATCCAAATGGGACGGATGCACGCGCGAAACGTTGGACCGCATCCCCGCTGGAGTTGCCAACTGGGTTTTGCGGCAGACGCGTTTGATCAGGTCATTCCATGGCTGATGTTGAACCGGCAGGGGCTCACGATATTCACCCACCCGGAAACCGGTGATCATCTCGCGGATCACCGTGATAGAGCCATATGGATGGGCGAGATGCTGGACCTGGATTTATCCATCTTTGACAAGGTTCACACCTAAACCAGGGCGCGCGCCTGATCCCGCAGAACGAACTTCTGAACCTTGCCCGTTGACGTTTTTGGCAAGGTTCCGAACACCACCGATTTTGGCGCTTTGAAATGGGCCATATTGTCCCGGCAAAAGGCGATCAGATCTGCTTCGGTCACCGATGCCTCCGGCTTTAGCTCGACGAAGGCGCACGGTGTTTCGCCCCATTTCTCATCCGGTCTGGCCACGACCGCGGCCTCCATCACGGCAGGATGTTTGTACAGAACGCCCTCAACCTCGACGGATGAAATATTCTCACCCCCAGAGATGATGATGTCCTTGGACCGGTCTTTCAGCGCGATGTAGCCATCGGGATGCATGACACCCAAATCACCTGAGGCGAACCAGCCACCAGCAAAAGCCTTATCCGTGGCTTCGGGGTTCTTCAGATACCCTTTCATCACAACGTTGCCCTGCATGAAAATCTCACCCATGGTTTCGCCGTCTGCTGGCACCGGATCCAGAGTTTCCGGGTCAGCCACCATCAGCCCCGACAAGGCGGTGTATCTGACACCCTGCCGCACTTTGAGCGCAGCGCGTTCTTCGGCGGTCTTGCTATCCCATTCTTCTTTCCACGCGCACACAACCGATGGGCCGTAGGTTTCGGTCAGCCCATAGACATGGGTCACTTCGATACCCATCGCCTCCATCGCCTCGATTACCGCTGCGGGTGGCGGGGCACCGGCGGTCATCACCTTGATCTGGTGGCCGAAATCCTTGAGGTGATCCGGCGCATGGGCGAGCATGTTCAACACAATCGGCGCGCCGCAAAAATGGCTGACTTTTTCATCCCTGAAGGCCGCATAGATCGGTTCAGCCCGCACCGCGCGCAAACAGACCGAGACCCCGGCGTTGGCCGCCATGGCCCAAGGGAAACACCAGCCATTGCAATGAAACATCGGCAGCGTCCACAGGTAGACGGAATGCTTTGGCATATCCCAGTCCAGAATGTCCGACTGCGCATTCAGCGTGGCCCCACGATGATGATAAACTACTCCCTTTGGGTTGCCGGTTGTTCCCGACGTGTAGTTCAGCGTGATTGCGTCCCATTCATCGGCGGGTAGGGACCAATTGAATTCCGGGTCACCTTCGCCCAGCAATGCGTCATAGGTCAGGTCGCCCAGACGCATGCCGCCATCAAAGCTGGGATCTTCGATATCGATGACCAGAAGGTTGCGCTCGACATGCTTCAAGGCCTCTTTAGCGACTTCCGAAAACTCAGGATCGACGATTAGCACCCTGGCTTCTGCGTGGTCCAAAATGAACGCAATGACCGGTGCATCCAATCGCGTGTTGATCGCGTTCAGAACTGCGCCTGCCATAGGCACGCCAAAATGCGCCTCATACAACTCGGGGATGTTGGCTGCGATGATCGAAACGGTATCCCCCAGTCCCACGCCCCTTGCATTCAGGGCGCTGGCCAGCCGGCGGCAGCGGGCGTAGGTGTCTGCCCAGGTGTATCTGCGATCGCCGTACACCACCGAAGGGTAATCCGGATACACCTGCGCGGTGCGTTCAATAAAACTGAGCGGTGACAGAGGCGTGTAATTTGCGCGGCATTTGTCCAAATGACGTTCATAGATGTTAGGGTCAGTCATCCGCCAATCCTCCGTTATCGCAGTGCGCGCGACTTGAGCATAAAGTTACCCGTCTGACAAACCCGTATAAATACGTCGGCCGCATCGACTGGCGATACGGGATGATGTGATCTGGCCCTATCTACATCCGGTCTTTCGCGGTGATCTGAAGCATCTTAAACACATGCAGGGACGTGGTCATTCCATCTCCCGCACACCGCATCTCATTGAAAGGACATGTCATGGACGGCACGTTCAACGAAAACGATCTTTCCCGCGTAGTCGAGGCCGACCGCGCCCATATCTGGCACCACCTGATCCAGCATAAACCCTTTGAAACCAATGATCCGCGTATCATTGTCGAAGGAAAAGGCATGCGGGTCTGGGACCAGAAGGGCAAAGAGCATCTGGATGCGGTCTCGGGCGGGGTCTGGACTGTGAACGTAGGCTATGGTCGCGAATCGATCTGTAAGGCGGTCTACGACCAGTTGATGAAACTGTGCTATTTCGCGAATTCAGCTGGTTCGATCCCCGGTGCCCTGTTTGCTGAGAAGCTGATCGAAAAGATGCCAGGCATGAGCCGGGTTTATTACACCAACTCCGGCTCTGAGGCGAACGAGAAAGCCTTCAAAATGATCCGCCAGATCGCGCATAAGCGCTATGGCGGCAAGAAGACCAAGATCCTCTATCGCGACCGTGACTACCACGGCTCGACCTTGGCAGCGATGTCGGCAGGTGGTCAGGACGAACGCAACATGCAGTACGGCCCCTTTGCACCGGGTTTCGTGCGCGTGCCCCATTGCATGGAGTACCGCAAGCACGAGCTGGACGGCGCACCGGAAGAGAACTTTGGTGAATGGGCGGCCAACCAGATCGAAGAGGTGATCTTGCGTGAAGGCCCCGAGACTGTTGGCGCCCTGTGCCTTGAGCCGGTCACCGCTGGTGGCGGCGTGATCGAAGCGCCCGACGGGTATTGGCCGCGCGTGCAAGAGATCTGCAAGAAATACGATATCCTGCTGCATATTGATGAGGTCGTGTGCGGCGTTGGCCGGACCGGCACCTGGTTCGGTTACCAGCAATACGGCATCCAGCCCGATTTCGTGACGATGGCGAAGGGAGTTGCCTCGGGCTATGCGGCGATTGCGTGCCTTGTGACCACCGAAGACGTGTTCGACATGTTCAAGGACGATGCCGCTGATCCGATGAACTACTTCCGCGATATATCAACCTTTGGCGGCTGTACCGCTGGTCCGGCGGCCGCGATCGAGAACATGCGGATCATCGAAGATGAAAATCTTCTGGGCAATTGTGTCGACATGGGCGATCGCATGACAGCGAACCTGCAGGCACTGATGGAAAAGCACAAAGTCGTCGGCGACGTGCGCGGCAAGGGCCTGTTCCTGGGTGCCGAATTGGTCGCGGACCGGTCATCTCGCGAACCTGTTGACGAGAAGCTGGCACAAGCGGTTGTGGCCGATTGTATGGCGCAAGGCGTCATCATCGGCGTCACCAACCGCTCGGTTCCAGGTCGCAACAACACGCTGTGCTTCTCACCGGCACTGATCGCAACAGCGGATGATATCGATCAAATCACCGATGCAGTCGATGGCGCGTTGAGCCGGGTGTTTGGCTGACCTGATACCTAGGCACCTGCCCTGTCGGAATTGTGAAAACCGGCGCTATCCGCGCCGGTTTTTTCTTTAGAACACCAGAGTTTGTCAATTTCCCGAACTCGGATAGCCTGTGATCACCACATCCCGACGCAGGAGACCCTCTTGATGTTACGCAATCTCGTCGCAGCCCTTATCCTTGCCATCGCCACTCCGGCCTCTGCTGATGACGGCAGCGGCTTTCCGCAGATCATCGGTACCTGGGCCGGCACCTATCTGGTGGCCTTCGCCAAGTCGAACCCAAACCACGATAAAGGTCTGCTGCAGACCGAAATGGAGTTGGAGATCACGAAGCTGGACGGCAACCTGATCACCGCCACCAACCGCTGGCGGCGGATCGGTGACAAAGACTGGATCGTTGAAGAAGCAATGGGCACCTTCAGCCTGGATGACCCAACCCGCTTTGTTCTGGCCGAGGCCGGGATATCGGGCGACGATGTTTCATCTGGTATTTTTAACGGGGTTTATGTGGATGACGTGATCATGGTTACTTATGCCGGACCCGGTACGGGCGTGGCGTTTGCGGTCCAGTTGGTGAAGAAAGACCCCAGCAATTAGGCACGAGGCTCCGCTAAAGCTAACTATGCACGCCAGCAGAATTTGGCTGCCATCCTACTTCTTGCTCTTATACCTCCACTGATGCAGACTTTAATCAGGAAGGATGTCTGCTTCACCGCTTAGCAAGTTGGCAGACCACCCAGCGCGACACCATTCTTTGAGAGGAGTGTGTCATGGCATCCAAAACTACAGGATCACCACCACCGGAAAACCTGACGCCGCAACATACGGCCGGGCCCCAAATCAATAAGGTAACTACGGGTGATATCACAGCATCGCTGAATGCAGGGTTTTCCGACTTTCTGGCGCGCCCCTTCATGAGCTGCTTCTTCGGCTTGTTCTATGCGGTTTTCGGAATCCTGATGGTTTGGAGTCTGGTCTGGCTCGGCAAGATCTGGATGATCATTCCTGCCATCGTAGGCTTTCCGCTGGTCGCGCCCTTTGCCGCTGCCGGGCTTTACGAAATGTCCCGGCGGTTGCAGAACGGAGAGAGTTTCGGCTGGTCAGAAATCCTTACCGTGATGGCCAATCAACGCAAACGCGAAATGGGATGGATGGCCTTTGTCACCCTGTTCATTTTCTGGGTGTGGATTTACCAAATCCGGCTTTGGCTGGCGATCACCCTGCAGAACGCATCCTTTTCGGATTTTGAAGGGTTCTTGAATACCGTATTCTTCACATCTCAGGGCTGGACCTTCCTTGCCATCGGCACCTGCGTCGGCGCATTTCTGTCGGCGGTACTATTTTCGGTGACCGTCGTTGCCATGCCCATGCTGCTCGACCGGGAGATCAATTTCGTTTCAGCCATGTTAACGTCCTTGCGCGTCGTTGCGGAAAGCCCGGGTGTCATGCTCACTTGGGCAGCGATCACCTCAGTTACGATACTGTTGTCGCTGGTCCCAGCGTTTTTGGGCCTGATTTTCACCCTGCCGATCCTGGGCCACACCACGTGGCATCTTTATCAACGGGCGGTATCACCAGCGCAGGAGTGATCTGTCCGAGCATCACCATGGGCGTTGTGCGAATTATTTTGCCGGAGTGTTGCTGAGTTCACTTTCGGCTATCAACAAAAAAAGGCCGCCCCATACGGGACGGCCCTTCATTCACTGTCTCTCTAAAAGACAATCAGGCGGTCAGAGCAGCCTGTGCCTGGGCGACGATCGCGCCGAACGCTTCCGGTTCGTGCACGGCCAGGTCGGCCAGAACTTTGCGGTCCACTTCAATACCGGCCAGAGTCAGGCCGTTGATGAAGCGGGAATATGTCAGAGCCTCGTCATGGCTGCGCACAGCGGCGTTGATCCGCTGGATCCACAACGCGCGGAAGTTGCGCTTGCGGTTCTTACGGTCACGGGTTGCGTACTGGTTGGCCTTGTCGACGGCCTGAGAGGCAACCTTGAAGGTGCTTTTGCGACGACCATAATAGCCTTTTGCGGCCTTGATGATCTTCTTGTGACGGGCGTGGGTTACGGTTCCACCTTTAACGCGGGACATCTCTAAATCTCCTCTTAGCGGTCGTAGGGCATGTAGCCCTTGACGATCTTGGCGTCGGGGGCGGACAGGGTGGTGTTGCCACGGGCATCGCGGATGAATTTCTTGGTCCGCTTGATCATGCCGTGACGCTTGCCGGCCTGGCCAGCAAGGACCTTACCGGTCGCAGTCACCTTAAAGCGCTTTTTCGCGCTCGACTTTGTCTTCATCTTAGGCATTTCCGTCTCCTTTCGGGGTTCGGTACTAAACGCGACTCGGCATGCCACATTGGCCGGTCACGCGATCAGAAGCGCCGTTTACGCAAGTTCGGTCATACTGGCAAGGGGGTTTGGACCAGAATCTGCGGTTTTTGCAGGTTGGTCAGGCACCGGGGCGACAAGGGCCGCCCCGGTGGTATGATTAGTGGCCGAATTTACGGATTTCACCGCTCTTCAGTCTTTCGCTGTAGGATGCAAGCTCCTGACGCACCACTTTCATCAGGAAGTAGAGCGCAAAGACGTTCACAACCGCCATCGCGAAGATCGCCGCATCCGAGAAATCGATGACCGGGCCGAGGTTGGCGGCGGCACCGATGACCACGAAGATGCAGAAGATGACCTTGAACACCAGTTCCTTGGTCTGGCCTTCGCCGAACAGATAGGTCCAGGCTTTGAGGCCGTAGTAGGACCAGCTGATCATGGTCGAGAAGGCAAACAGAACCACTGCAATCGCCAGCACGTATGGGAACCAGCTGAAGGCGCTGCCAAAGGCCGCTGAGGTCAGGCTGACACCCGAGTTGCCATCGACAGTGGCAATCGCGTTGCCTGCTTCGTTGAGCATGTATTTGCCGGTATCCGGATCGACGATCAGCTGCTGGGTGATGATGATCACCAGCGCAGTCATGGTACAGATCACGACCGTATCGATGAACGGCTCAAGCAGCGACACGAAGCCTTCGGTGATCGGCTCTTTGGTCCGAACCGCCGAGTGTGCAATGGCCGCAGAACCAACACCTGCTTCGTTCGAAAACGCCGCACGACGGAAGCCCTGGATCAATGCACCGACCATGCCACCGGCAACGCCCAGGCCGGTGAAGGCACCAGCGAAGATCTGACCAAAGGCCCAACCAATCTGATCGGCGTGCATGATGATGATCACCAGTGCCGCTGCCACATACATGACCCCCATAAACGGCACGACCTTCTCGGTCACGCGCGCAATGGATTTCAGACCGCCAACAATCACCATGAAGACGATTGCCGCAAAAACCAGACCGGTGATCCAGCCGGGATAGTCGCCGGTAATGCCCGCAATCTGCTGATGCGCCTGATTGGCCTGGAACATGTTGCCGCCGCCCAGCGCACCGAGGATACAGAAGATTGAGAACAGAACCGCCAGTATCTTGCCGCCCGGCAGACCCAGCTCGTCGAACCCTTTGGACATGTAGTACATCGGACCACCGGACACGGTGCCGTCATCATATTCGTTCCGGTATTTCACACCCAAAGTACATTCGGTGAATTTAGACGCCATGCCCAGCAGGCCCGCGACGATCATCCAGAACGTGGCGCCCGGCCCGCCGATACCCACGGCGACGGCCACACCAGCAATGTTGCCCAGACCGACCGTACCCGAGAGAGCCGTGGCCAGGGCCTGAAAGTGGCTGACCTCACCCGCATCGTTGGGATCAGAATAGTCGCCTTTAACCAGGCTGATCGCGTGGCTAAAAAACCGGAGCTGCACGAAGGCGAAGTAGAGCGTGAACACAGTGGCCGCAATAACCAGCCACCCCACGATCCATGGGAATCCCGTTCCTGGAAACGGGGCAAAGATAAAGCTGACAAACGGTCCTGTCAGATCAGCGAAAGCTTGGTTGATTTTATCATCGAGGCCAGGCGCCTCTTGCGCGGCTGCCGCGCTGGCCGTGAAAGCCGCAATTGCGGCGGGCAGGCCCAGTTGTTTTAGCGTTTTCATTCTTGCGCCTCCCTCAATTCACAACCGTGACCGGAACATCTGCGTGCATCACCAGATTTTGGGTCGAGCTGCCAAACAGGCGTTTCTTGAACCCATCCGCCGAAGCCCGGCCAACGACGATTTGCACACCGCCGTTCTCAACCGTTATGGAATTCAGCGTTTCCGCCACGTCTCCATGACGCACTATTCCATGTGCTTCAAATCCGGCTGCTTTCAGAGCGTCGACAGCCGGCGTGACAATGCGTGTTGTCGCCAGATCAACCTCTTCTTCGCGCCGCTTGTGACGCTGTGCGTTTTCTTCCGGTGTTTGGAAAGTGTAGGGGGACCATTCGATTACATACGCAACCAGAAGTTCGCATGTCCCGATCCGCTTCGCCAAGTCTTTGGCAAATGCGATCGCGCGCTCTCCGGTTTCTGTCCCGTCCAGTCCTATGACAATCTTTGTTGTCATCTCGTTCCTCCATTATTGTTGATTTCACCGGGGCCCGTGCCCCCGGCAGAGCAGCCGGAACTTGGAACATTTGGCTTTGACTGCCCTTAGGTCATTTATCAGGAAATTCTACCTGAAAAGGAAACTCATTTTGTCGAATTCGCTCATAAGTGTCATAAAATGCTGAAAATCAATGCTTTTTTTGAGCACCAGAAACGACAGAAGCGGCCTCATCAGGTGTCACACCAGATGAGGCCGCTGCCAGAATCTCTCTAATCAGCCGGGGTCTTGGCCCGGTTTACTCCGGATCAGTGCTGTAAATCAGGCGTTCGTCACACGGGGCAACGCGCAAGATATTTGTCGAACCGGGCACGTTGAAAGGCACACCCGCTGTCACAACGATCTGATCGGTTTCGGTGGCAAATCCACCCGCGCGGGCGGCGCGGGCTGCGTTCACAACGGCACTTTTGAACCGCTCCAGCTCGGGCGTCATCACGCAGTTGCAGCCCCAACTGAGGCACAATCTACGCGCCGTGCCTTTTTGTGAGGTCATGGCGATGATCGGCACACCGGGCCGTTCGCGCGCAGTCAGCGACGCCGTTGTCCCGCTTTGGGTAAAACAGCAGATCGCCTTGATGTCAGTTTTCTCGGCAATTTCACGGGCCGCTGCAACGATACCATCAGCAACTGTGGTTCCTTTGGCACTACGCGAGGCGGCGATGATCTGGGTATAGGTCGGGTCGGCCTCAACCTCGATCGCAACCTTGTTCATGGTCTGCACAGCCTCAATCGGATAGGAACCGGCGGCAGATTCGGCACTGAGCATGATGGCGTCTGTGCCCTCGTAGATGGCGGTTGCCACATCCGAGACCTCGGCCCGTGTGGGCATTGGGCTTTCAATCATGCTTTCCAGCATCTGCGTAGCGACGATCACGGGTTTGGCCGCACCGCGACACCGGCGAACCAAACGTTTCTGGATTGGTGGAACCGCTGAAACTGGCAGTTCAACACCAAGATCGCCCCGGGCGACCATGATCCCGTCTGACGCGTCGAGGATATCGTCGAACGCTTCGACCGCAGCGGGTTTTTCGATCTTGGAAAGAATGGCAGCGCGGCCATCGGCCAGTGCGCGCGCTTCGAACACATCCTTTGCACGCTGAACAAAGCTCAGCGCGAGCCAGTCAACGCCCAGTTGGCAGACAAATTCCAGATCGCCACGATCCTTGGCTGAAAGTGCTGCTAGCGGCAACACGACATCCGGAACGTTCACGCCCTTGCGGTTCGATATCGTGCCACCGACTTCTACGCTGCAATTGGCAAAGTCCTGACCGCACTCCTGCACAAACAGGCGTATCTTGCCATCATTCACCAGCAGGCGTGACCCGGGCTCAAGTGCTGCAAATATCTCGGGGTGTGGCAAACAAACGCGGGTTCCGTCCCCTGCTGCTGGATCCAGATCCAGACGAAAGGATGCGCCCTCTTCCAGCTCTTCCGCATCCGCGGCGAAAACACCCACACGCAGCTTGGGCCCCTGAAGATCAGCCAGAATGGCGATCGGGCTATCAAGATCCTTTTCGACTTGCCGAATAATCCGATGCCGTTCGCGGATTTCATCGTGACTGCCATGGCTCATGTTCAGACGAAACACATCGGCACCCGCCTCGTGCAAAGCGCGGATGGTGTCGTAATCATTAGACGCCGGTCCCAGCGTCGCCACGATTTTTACATTTCTCAGGCGTCGCATTGGTAGGTGCTCTCCTAGATCTCTCAATGTTACCGCAAACAGCGTTAGTGTGCTTATTGCGCAATTCCCTTTCTGAGGCAACTGCACTACACCTGCGACAAACTTGATGACAGGCACATGACGTACACCCCCTTCTTTACGCACGGCGAGGATCGCCCGTCCCGCTGGCTGATCACATGCGACCATGCAACAAACATGGTTCCCCCGGAAATCAACGGCGGAGATCTGGGCTTGCCCCGCGAAGATATGGAGCGTCACATCGCTTATGATGTCGGGGCCTACGAAGTTTCGAAACATCTGGGCGAGATCCTGAACGCCCCAGTGATTGCGGCCAATTTCTCGCGTCTGGTGATTGATCCGAACCGCGGCGAGGATGATCCGACGCTGTTGATGAAACTCTATGATGGGTCGATCATTCCGGGCAACCGCCGCGCCGATGCTGCCGAGCGTGAGCGACGTCTGAACATGTGCTACCGCCCTTATCATCAGGCTTTGGAACGTATGGCTGCCCTGCCCCATGCTGTGATCGTGTCCATGCACTCATTCACGCGGCAACTTCGTGGACGTGAGCCGCGCCCCTGGCATGTCGGTGTCTTACACACCCCGGACAAGCGGTTCGCGGATCCGCTGATCCACCGATTAGCGGCCGAAGGTGATCTGTGTGTTGGCGTGAACGAGCCTTACACGGGCGTGCTGCCCGGTGATGCGATAGACAGGCACTGCACGGTGCACGGGCGTCCCAACGCGCTGATTGAATTGCGCAATGATCTGATTGCGGGTCACCATGGGCAACGCGAATGGGCGGAGCGACTGGCAAAGATTCTGCAAGACGCTCTGGCAGATAGCTGTCTGTGACATAAGGGCCAGCAGCGGCCGTTTTAAGCCTCGAACTATTGTGAGACAGCCCGACAATTCCCACATTATTGGGACGAAGGAGGCAAAGATGACACAGGAATTCCTGACAACCGTTTTCGGCTGGATGACCGTTCTCAACATCGCCGTTTTGCTGTTTAGCACCCTGATGATCCTGATCATGCTGGACTGGATCGCCGGCATCCACGGGCGCATGTTTCAGATGGAGCGCGCGGACGTCAAAAAAGCCTATTTTCGATATTTGGCAAACTACAAGATCCTGATTATCGTATTCTGCCTGATGCCATGGCTGGCGCTGCACCTTGCATAAGGTATTCGCCGGCAATCGCCATCGGTCACAAGCGCGGTATCATTGTAACACAGCCTGAGGCTTGCTAGGTCACTCGAAACCAATACGCCAACAACTCGGAGCCCAACCATGGATCAGCAAACCGAAATCGAACTTCAGGCCGCTGCCTTCCGCCGGTTGCAAAAACACCTGATGCAGGACCGGACGGATGTGCAAAACATCGATATGATGAACCTGACCGGTTTCTGCCGAAACTGCCTGTCGCGCTGGTATCAGGAAGCGGCCAACGAAAAAGGCATCGAGATGGGCAAAGATGAGGCCCGTCAGGTTTTCTACGGTATGACGATGGATGAGTGGAAAGCTAATTATCAAACTGAAGCCAGCCCCGAGAAAAAGGCCGAATTCGACGTCGCGTTTGAAGAAAACGTAGGTAAGAAGGATTAGTTGGCCGGTTTGATATGTCGAAAGCCCGCCGGTCTGGCGGGCTTTTTACGTTTTGCCGTCAGATTGCGGCTTTACGGCTTTCGTCCAGGTAAATCTCACGCAGACGTTTGGCGATCCGACCCGGCGTTCCGTCGCCCAGCTGTACACCGTCAATTTCGACCACTGGCATCACAAACGCGCTGGCCGAGGTGGTGAAGGCCTCGTCAGCCTCTTTTGCCTCATCAATGGTGAACAGGCGCTCTTCGATTTCCATCTGTGCTTCAGCCGCCATGCGCAGTACTGCCTTGCGGGTGATTCCGTGCAGGATGTCAGTTGACAATGGGCGAGTGACAATCTTGCCGTTTTTGACGAAGTAAGCGTTATTACTGGTGCCTTCGGTCACATAGCCATCTTCGATCATCCACGCATCATCCGCGCCAGCCTTTTTCGCCATCATCTTGCCCATCGATGGGTACAGCAACTGCACCGTTTTGATATCGCGGCGACCCCACCGAATGTCGTCAATTGAAATGATCTTGGCGCCTTTACGGGAGGCTGGGCTATCCGCCAATCCAGGTTTGTTCTGAGTGAACAAAACGATGGTTGGTTTGGTGTCATCCGCCGGGAATACAAAATCCCGATCGCCGTCGCTTCCGCGCGTGACCTGAAGGTAAATCAACCCCTCTTCGATGTCATTCAGCTCGACCAACTTACGGTGAATAATGAGCAGATCCTCCTTGCTGCAAGGGGCAGCCATGTCCAATTCATCCAAAGACCGTTTAAGCCGTACCGCATGGCCTTCAAAGTCGATCAGCTTTCCATCCAGAACGCTGGTCACTTCGTAGACGGCATCCGCCATCAGAAAACCCCGATCAAAGATCGAAATCTTCGCCTCGGTTTCCGGCAAATATTCGCCATTCACATAAACGGTGCGGGTCATGTCTTCTCTCCTCAACCCCAGAGCGCCACTTCGGGTGGGTGCACTCCGGCGTTATCAAAAGTCAGCGGGGTGTTGCGGTCTTCGGCCAACAGAAGCGGGCCGTCAAGGTCCGTTACCATCGCACCCTGCGCCAGCAATGTCGCAGGCGCCATGGCCAGCGAGCTGCCGACCATGCAGCCAACCATGACGCTATACCCTTCGGCCAGCGCGGCCTCGCGCAGTTGCAGCGCCTCGGTCAGACCGCCGGTTTTGTCCAGCTTGATGTTGACCACATCGTATTTGCCCGTGAGCGCCGGAAGGCTTGACCGGTCGTGACAGGATTCGTCTGCACAAACGGGCACCGGACGCTCCATCCCGAACAGCGCATCGTCGTCCCCAGCAGGCAGAGGTTGCTCGACCAATGCAACGCCAAGCCGCACCAGATGAGGGGCCAGATCGGCATAAACCTCGGCCGACCAGCCTTCGTTGGCATCGATTATGATGGTTGCATTTGGGGCACCGGTCCGCACGGCCTCAAGCCTGGGCATGTCATCAGGTGTTCCCAACTTGATCTTCAGCAATGGGCGATGGGCGTTTTGGGCAGCCTGAGCGCGCATCGCCTCGGGTGTGTCTAAAGAAAGGGTGTAAGCCGTGATCTCGGGGGTTGGTACCGGAAGGCCTGCCAGTTCCCAGGCGCGTTGGCCTGCTTGTTTGCATTCCAGATCCCACAGCGCGCAATCGACCGCATTGCGGGCGGCGCCTGCAGGCAGCAAATCCATCAGACTGTCGCGCGTGAAATCTGCGGGCAGACCTGCGATCTCGGCCTCAACCGAAGCCAGCGTTTCATCGTAGCGGGCATAGGGAACACACTCGCCCCATCCCTGATGCGTGCCGTCCGACAGACGCACCGTCAGAACTTCGGCCTGCGTACGTGACCCGCGGGAAATGGTAAAAACCTGCGCCAACCGGAATACATCCCGCGAAACATCAACTTGCATGCTTGTTCCCTTGCCTACCTCATTGGGCGCCCCGCGACCCTCACATTGGGCACGTGGCATCCGAACCTCTTACATTGCCGCCAACGCGTCGACCAGCTTGCCCGAGCCAAAACGGAAAGGATCAGTCGCAGGCAGACCCATTTCTTCCTCAACCCTAGTCAGATATGCACTCGCATCTGCTTCGCTCATGTACTGAGTGTTGACCGAAATGCCAACGACCTGACACTCCGGGTTTGCAACCTTGGCCAGTGCCAACGCTGTATCCCGAAGAGTTGCAAGCGACGGCAACTGATAGGTTGGCAGTCCGCGCATGTGTTCACGGGTCGGCTCATGGGACAGGATCAATGCGTCCGGCTGACCTCCGTGGATCAGTGCCATAGTCACGCCGGAATAAGACACATGGAACAAGGACCCCTGCCCTTCGATCAGGTCCCAGTGGTCGTCGTCATTGTCCGGTGTCAGCCATTCGACTGAACCGGCCATGAAGTCCGCGATCACCGCGTCCAACGGAACACCGTCACCAGTGATCAGAATGCCGGTCTGACCGGTGGCACGGAAGGTGGACTTCATACCCCGCTTACGCATCTCGGCATCCATTGCCATGGCGGTGTACATCTTACCAACCGAGCAATCGGTGCCCACGGCAAGACAGCGCTTACCTTTGCGTTTGATGCCATTAGCGATCGGATATTCGACTTCGGGCACACGGACATCGTGCAATTTGCGACCGGTGGCCTCGGCAACGGCGACTAGATCCGGTTCGTCACGCAGCAAGTTATGCAAGCCGGACGCCAGATCGAAACCTTCCTCCAGCGCCATCACCAAAACCTTTTTCCATTCCTGGCTGATCACACCACCACGGTTGGCCACCCCGATGACAAGCGTCTTGGCACCTGAGTCACGCGCCTCGGCCAAGGTCATGTCGGTCAGGCCCAGATCCGCTTTGCACCCGTCCATCCGGTATTGCCCTACAGCGTTTTCCGGGCGCCAATCCTTAATGCCTATAGCCACTTTGGCTGCCAATTGGTCGGGCGCATCGCCCAAAAACAGCAGATACGGTGTCTCGATCATTGCGGTGCACTCCTTTGATTCTGGCATAAGCTAGAGAAGCAACAAGACGAGCGTTTCGCGTTTTAGTTGGCCGCCTTGTATATGCACGCAGTATTCTTGCGCATTTTTATGAATCGACGCGAAAATCTTCGAAGTTTCCAAAATGATCAAACTTTCATCGCTCGTTTCCAGCTTATCGACGTATATTCTGCGCTTGCATTGCCGCACTTGCACAATGAAGCTTGCGCTACTCCGCGCAATTTAATACCCCATTGAACAAGAAAATCGTAATTTCATTACTCACGTGAGGTCCAGATGAGTTTCCGCATCCAACCCGCCGCACCGGCTCGGCCCAATCGCTGCCAGTTGTTTGGCCCCGGTTCGAACACAAAGCTGTTCCCTAAGATGGCGGCATCAGCCGCGGATGTCATCAATCTGGATCTTGAGGACTCGGTGGCCCCGTCGGACAAGGATACCGCGCGCGCCAATGTGATCGAGGCGCTGAACACCGTCGATTGGGGCGACAAATACATGTCCGTTCGCATCAACGGGTTGGATACGCCCTATTGGTACCGCGACGTGGTCGATGTGCTGGAACAAGCCGGGGATCGTCTGGATCAGATCATGATCCCAAAGGTTGGTTGTGCGGCAGATGTCTATGCAGTCGACGCGCTGGTCACAGCGATCGAACGCGCCAAGGGGTGGACCAAACCGATCTCGTTCGAGGTCATCATCGAATCTGCAGCCGGCGTTGCGCATGTCGAGGAAATCGCTGCTTCATCCCCCCGGATGCAAGCGATGAGCCTGGGGGCCGCGGATTTCGCCGCTTCAATGGGCATGCAGACCACAGGCATCGGCGGCACACAGGAAAACTACTACATGCTGCGCGAAGGCGAAAAGCACTGGTCCGATCCGTGGCACTGGGCGCAGGCTGCAATCGTCGCCGCGTGTCGCACACATGGCGTGCTGCCGGTCGACGGCCCGTTCGGGGATTTCTCGGATGACGACGGGTACATCGCACAGGCCAAACGGTCCGCAACACTGGGCATGGTCGGGAAATGGGCCATTCACCCCAAACAAATCGCGCTTGCCAATCAGGTTTTCACCCCATCAGACGAGGCCGTGTCAGAGGCCCGTGAAATCCTGGTCGCGATGGAACAAGCCAAAGCGAATGGTGAAGGCGCAACTGTCTACAAAGGCCGGCTGGTCGACATCGCGTCGATCAAGCAGGCCGAGGTTATCGTTGCTCAGGCGGAACTGATCGCATCGAACGGCTAATAGCCGTAAGAACCCAAATCAAAGGCGCCGGTATGGCGCCTTTGATTGTTTCTAGTCGACCGTCTTTTCGGGTCAGCGGCCAAACACATCGTTCGGCGTCCAGGTGAAGCGTTCGCCCTGCTTACCCCATTTCATCATCAGGCAAGATGACCCGTATTTCTGGAAATACTTAATCTTCAATGGGTACCAACCCGCCTGCGGAACTTCGACCTCGGTCCGTTGATTGGCTTCGCACGGCTGACGCCCGTTCACATATCCAATCTGCTGGCCACCGACCCACGCTTCGAGCCCATCATTTGACCATGTCTCCAGCTCATAGACGCCAGCAGAGTCGAAACGGATGTATCCGGAAATGTCGGCGGCAACGTTGTAGGCCTTGCCAAACGTCAGAACAGGGTCGCCATCTTCAGTATCGCGATAGTCCAGGCCCTTCAAAGGCGGCCCCGCTTTTGCCTTCTTCAAAAGGTGGTCCACTTTGGACAGGTTCTGAATTTTCCGAGGGGGATTTCCCTCCCACGCGTATTTCACATCCAGCCCTGCCTTGGGGCTGGGCTGCGGGCTTGCAGGTTGCAATTTCAGAGGGGCTGCAACGGCAGCTCCAGCGATAAGCGCAATGGCAAACGCCATCGCCCCGGTTCGAACGTAGTTCATATTTGTCTCCCTGTGCGCGCCTTATTTTGGGATTAGCCCCGTTGGCAACGTCCTTGGAATGACACTAGGACGTGATTTTTTACCCTGCAAGAGCGTGAAAGTTCACAATTTCACCGTCAAGCCCGCAAATCCTTGGGCGATCCCATCACCACATAAGACGTAATTGAGGTGACATGCGGCAAGGTTCCCAGCACCTCGGTATGGAACGTTTTGTAAGATGGCAGGTCGGCACATTCGACCCGCAGCAGATATTCGATGGTGCCCGTGATGTTATGACACTCGACCACCTCAGGCGCCTGTTGCAGCGCGCGTTCGAAGCCTTCTTGAACCGCTTTGGTATGCTCTCCCAGGCCAACACCGATATAGGCAACAAACCCAACACCCAGTGCCGCCGGGTTCAAAATCGCCCGGTAGCCGGTAATGACACCAGCCCGCTCAAGCTCTTGCACGCGGCGCAGACAGGCAGATGGGGACAGACCGACGCGATCTGCAAGTTCCAGATTGCTGATACGCCCATCCAAAGAAAGCTCACGCAATATTTCTTGGTTTATTCGATCAGTTTTCGCCATTAGTTGCAGCAAATATGCATAAGCGCACGAAAACGCAATTTCATTTGCCCCCAAAGCGGCAATTATCCGCAACATGACTTATGACATATTGCTGGCCCTGATCACTTTTGCCTTCGTGTCCTCGATCACGCCGGGTCCGAACAATCTGATGTTGATGGCCTCAGGCGCAAATTTTGGGTTCCGGCGAACAATCCCGCATATGCTGGGAATTGGTCTGGGGTTTACCTTCATGGTTTTGCTTGTCGGCACCGGTCTGGTTCAGGTGTTCGACCGGTATCCCATCAGCTACACCGTCCTTAAATTCGCATCGATTGCCTATCTGCTCTATCTCGCCTGGAAGATCGCACATGCCGCACCGGCGCAGGGACAAGATCTGTCAGGCACACCAATGACGTTTCTCCAGGCCGCCGTCTTTCAATGGGTCAATCCAAAGGCTTGGGCGATGGCGTTGACAGCGACAACGGCTTACACACCTGATCAGACGTTGAATGCAATTGTGGTCGTCGCGCTGGTGTTTGGCGCGATCAACTTGCCATCCGTCAGCACGTGGACGTTGCTGGGGCAGCAGATGGCGCGGATCTTGACCAACCCGCGCCGGTTGCTGGTGTTCAATTGGACCATGGCAGCGTTGCTTGTGGCCTCGCTCTACCCGGTTCTCTGGCCAAGCTAGATCACTTCAGCGGCAGGCAGATTTCGGTCAGCAGTTCTTCTGGCGGGGTTTCACGGGGGTCGTTCAGGTAGATCTCGTAACACGGTTGATCTGCCGGTTCTTCACCCGATTCCGGAAGCCAGTTGCCAAACAAGCTGTGGTAGGCGGCGTGAAGGCCGGAATACGGTCCTTTGAACGTCAGCACTGCCGTTTTTCCACCCTGAATCTTAAGGTCATCCATTCCTTCAGGTGTCTGATCCCCTCGGTATTCGGCCCCCGCAAAGCTGTGCAGCTGATCTTCGGGCACCGTGTCAGGGCTGTCGAGGTACAGGCCAATCACCGGGCCCACCTTGGACCACAATTCGCGCGACTCGCACAGGGCACTAAAGGCCTCAAAGCTCTTGCCTATTTCGCCATAGGCCCCTTTGTGCGGCAGGGCGACAACGCGACGTGCGGGTTCGGTACGTGTTGTAACGGGATGCATTGGATATTCTCCGGTTTTGAAATGAGGGTTGGCTGGCAGAAACTGCCCGGCCTTGCGAAAGGCTGTGGGGCTTCTGCCGTAGGCCTCGGAAAAGGCCCGCGCAAAAGACTTTAGATTGGGATAACCGACCTCGACCGCGATCTGTGCAACTGGCTTGTCCGATTGCACCAGCCAGATGGCGGCGCGGTGCAACCGCAAGCGCCGCACGGATTGCGCACAGGTTTCACCAGTGAGCGCGCGAAAAACACGATGCCAGTGAAACCGCGACATGGCTGCGACATCCGCCAGCGTGTCCAAAGACAGGTCACCTGCGGGATTGTCATGGATATAGGCCAATACGCGCAATACGCGGTCTTCATAGCTTGTGGCCATAAGGATATCCCTTTCGTCTGCTTGCCCTACCGAGGTCGCATATTCCCAACCCACAAATCTTGCTGAGTTGCATCCCGGGCGACCTTTGGTCATATAGCAGGGAACTTCCGCGTTGAGAGGCGTCATGACCCAGTATCTGGATTTCGAAAAACCGCTGGCCGAGATCGAAGGCAAAGCCGAAGAATTGCGTGCGCTGGCCCGCGCCAACGAAGAGATGGACGTGGCCGAAGAAGCAGCTGCGCTGGATACCAAGGCCGCCAAACTGCTGGACGAGCTTTATGCAGAACTGACCCCCTGGCGGAAATGTCAGGTAGCGCGTCACCCTGAGCGCCCGCATTGCAACAACTATGTTGATGCGCTTTTCACTGAGTTTACCCCGTTAGCGGGCGACCGAAACTTTGCTGACGATCTGGCGGTGATCGGTGGTCTGGCGCGGTTCAACGATCAGCCCGTCATGGTGATCGGGCACGAAAAGGGCTCGGACACAAAGTCGCGGATCGAACGCAACTTTGGCATGGCGCGGCCCGAAGGGTACCGCAAGGCTGTACGCCTGATGGAAATGGCGGGGCGCTTTGGCTTGCCGGTGATCACTCTGATTGACACAGCAGGCGCGTATCCGGGCAAAGGTGCCGAAGAACGCGGCCAGTCCGAAGCCATCGCACGGTCGACGGAGATGTGCCTGAAGATTGGTGTGCCTCTGGTTTCCGTGATTATCGGTGAAGGCGGGTCGGGTGGCGCGGTCGCATTTGCCACAGCCAACCGCGTCGCGATGCTGGAGCATTCAGTGTACTCGGTGATTTCACCTGAAGGCTGCGCCTCGATCCTGTGGAAGGATTCCGAGAAGATGCGCGAGGCGGCCGAAGCGTTGCGTCTGACTGCTCAGGACCTTTACAAGCTAGGCGTTTGTGACCGGATCATCACCGAACCCAAAGGCGGCGCCCATCGGGACCGTGAAGCAACGGTTGAATCGGTACGGGCCGCGATCGCTGCAATGCTGAAAGAGCTGGACGGCAAGGATTCGGCGGCCCTGATCAAGGACCGCCGTCAGAAGTTTCTGGATATCGGCTCAAAAGGGTTGGCGGCTTAAACCGTCAACCACCCAGCTGGCGCAGCAGCGTAACAGACGGGTCTCCGGTCACCGGCAAACCATTGGCCCGCTGATACGCGCTGATCGCGGCTTCGGTGTTTTTACCAATCACACCATCCGCACCTTGCGTGTCATATCCTGCCGACGTCAGGCGGCGCTGAAGGTCCTTGCGATCTTCCAGCGTCAGGCCGGTGGCATCTGGTCCGAATGAGGCCTGAAACGGCGCACCACCCGCAATCCGGTCTGACAAATGCCCGACGCCAATCGCGTAGCTGACCGAGTTGTTATAGCGCTTGATCACCTGAAAGTTGCGGAATACGGCGATCCGTGGTCCCGGTGTCTGTGGCTGCAGAACGGCCACCGGTGTACCGGATACTGTTCCAGCCTCTCCACCCCAGGGTTGCCCACGTACCCAGCCGGCGCGCGACAGGTACGCGGCTGTCGAAGCCAGTGAATCCGTCGGGTCATCTGACCAGATATCCCTGCGCCCGTCCCCGGTGAAGTCCACGGCATAGGCCAGGTAAGAGGTTGGGATGAACTGGGTGTGCCCCATGGCTCCGGCCCAGCTGCCCGTCATATTGGCAGGTGTCGTATCGCCATTCTGCAGAATTTTCATCGCCGCGACCAACTGGCTTTCAAAGAACTGACCACGCCGCCCGTCATAGGCCAAGGTCGACAGCGCCGAGACCACAGGAACGTCACCACGTCGCTCGCCATAGCGGCTTTCAAGCCCCCAGACGGCGACGACCACTTCTTTGTCGACGCCATACTGCGACTCGATCTGCGACAAAACGGGGCCATAGCGTTGCAGCATCTGCTGACCGGTACTGATGCGCTCATCCGAGGCTGCGATCGCAAGATAGTCTTCCAGCGAGCGTTTGAATTCGACTTGATTGCGGTCACGCTCGATCACATCAGGCAGATACCCTGCCCCGACGAAAGCGCGGTCGATCGTGGTCTGAGAAATTCCCTGAGAGACAGCACGCCCTTTGAAATTTGTTACCCACGCATCCCAACCTGTGTTGGGAACCGGTCGCATGCGCGATGCTGGCGCGCTGGATGGCACTCCGCCACCTGTACAGGCGGCCAGCAATGTTGACCCAAGCCCGATAGAAAAGGTCCGTCGATTGATCATGACTGTAATCTGCTCTTGTTTGTGATTTGCCTCAGCGTAACGCAGTCGGCTTTCTCAGACCAGAACTGTGCGCATTGCCTTGCAGCCGGTTGGCAGGTCGGCAACAAGCCGCTCAACTCACCAAAAGACGCAGACCTTGGGTCACATCCGAGCGCACGGCCAACCGCAGCCCTGGCTCGTCTCCGGCCTTGAGCGCAGCGATAATCAGTTTGTGATAATGAGGAGGCTCGGTGCGTCTGAGCCGCCCGTACAACGCGCGCATCGTGGGGCCCAGTTGCAACCACACCGTCTCGGCAATCGCCAACATTGCTGGGGCTTGCGCGCGCAGATAAAGCGTCCGGTGGAATTCCAGATTGGCGCGAATGTATCCAACCGCATCGCGCTTGGTCACCATCTCAGCCACGTTCATGTTGATGCTCTGCAACCGGTCGATCAAAGCAATGTGCGCGCGTGGCAAAGCCCGGCTGGCCAGTTCAACCTCGAGAAGCGCTCGCAGCGCGGCCAGTTCCTCGATCCGGTCATTTGTAAGCTCGGGAGTCGACACGCGTCCAGATGATGACAAGAACAGCGCCCCTTCGGCGGATAAGCGGCGCACAGCTTCGCGCGCCGGCGTCATCGACACTCCGAATTCCTTGCCGATGCCACGCAACGTCAGCGCCTGGCCCGGGGCAATCTCGCCATGCATAATGCGTGATCGAAGGGCGCGATACACCCGGTCATGAGTGGCTGGCTGGCTGTCAGTTGGACGTGTACTTAGCATAGCCCCATGTGATCACAAAAACCTTTGGGGTCAACTGGGCGATGCATCAAACCTGTAGCGATGCAATTCTGCCCCATTATCCCGCAACCATCGACGCTGCTTTTCGTACGGGCCAAATATTCGCTCGACCTGCGACCAAAATGCGGGCGAATGGTTCATTTCGACCAGATGTGCCACCTCATGCGCTGCCACATAGCGCAAGACCTCTGGCGGCGCGAGGATCAATCGCCATGAGAACATAAGCCCACCTTGCGAACTGCAAGACCCCCACCGGGACCGCGTATCACGAAGGCTCAGGCTGTTATAGGAACGACCCAGAATCGCCGCATAGTCATCGCAGGCTCCGGTCAATCGATCCCGCGCAAGTTCTTTCAAAAACCGAGCCAATCGACGCGGCTCGGCCCCGGCAGGAACGGCGACCGCATCGGGCTGCAACAACACCCGTCGGCCGGACGTGGGAACGATTCGGCGGTCAGACCCTTCAACTGGGATCGTCAGTCCGACTTGAACCTCTGCCAGAACTGGCTGTTCTTGTAGGTGCTGCCTTATCCATTCTTCCTTGGTGCGCGCAAAACTCAGCGCCTTAGACTCGGGAATACCTTGCGGATAAGTCAGTGTAACCCGCCCATCCAATTGGGAAATCCGCAAACTGATACGCCGCGCACGCGCTGATTTTCGCAATGTCAGCGGCACAGGAGGCGTCCCCGGCAATGCGTGATCTTCCATATTGCAATTTCTCCTGCGCAAAGGCTTTGACAGTGCCCGCCGCCTGTGGCAGGTGAGCTGAATCATTTAGACGACACACCTGATATCAAGGGGATTTGACATGCCCAAGGAAGAATGGGGCGTAAAGCGTGTTTGCCCGACCACCGGTAAGCGATTTTACGACCTGAACAAAGACCCGATCATCAGCCCCTACACCGGCGATGTCGTGGAGCTTGAAACCGGCAAAAGCCGCATGATTGCGGCAGATGCCGAAGACGCTGCGTCGGCCAAGGCGCGCAAAGAAACATCCGAAGAAGAAGTGACTCTTGAAGAGGATGATACCGTCGACGTCGAACTCGACGACGATCTTCTGGACGATGATGATGACGGCAACGATGATGTATCGTTGGACGAAATCACCGACATCGCGGCAGAAGACGAAAGCTAAATTCGGTACGAGGCGGCAGCGGCCGCCTCGTACCAACTCGCGGCCGACGCGTGCGGAAACTTTTCTCGCAAATCCAATTTTGGACTTGAACTCAACCGCGCCGTCTCATAAACGTCCGCCCACCGCCGATGCGGTACCAGTATGGGGCCTTAGCTCAGTTGGGAGAGCGCTTGCATGGCATGCAAGAGGTCAGGGGTTCGACTCCCCTAGGCTCCACCAAATCCTAATTGATGATGCGCCACCCATAGTTCTTCCTTTTTGGCAGCAGAACTTTCCTTTGTGGCCGAAACGGAACTAAGTTCGCTGTGCAGTGAACTAAAGAGAACCCCATGCCATCATTGCTGCACCTGCGGAACTCTATCATTGCATTCGTAGCTCTCAGTCCAATGCGGCCGTTCGCTTACGTACAATTCCGAAGACAGCGGTCAACTGAGTCACCAAAGTCCCAGAAAAACATCTCCGAAGACGGCTTGTGTGATGTCCAGCGTTGGAAACGCTAGCAACACAATTCCCGTGATCCCAAGAATTAGTGACACGAAGCGCGCCAAACGGAATGTATGCATCTCGCCGGCCCACCATTCTCGCGAAAGGTAGCTGATGTAGTCGCCATGCTTGTTGAACATGAATGTTCGCACATCAGGCCGGTAGCCTGAAACCAGCGGCTTCTTGTTCCTGAACTTGTCATGCACTTTCCAGAACAATTGCAATCTCGGCTTCCAATGATCGGAAAACACTTGTGCTTCCATGCTGGCAAGCTCATGGACGCTATAGCGTTCACCGACTCTAGCGGCAAACTCCATGTCTCCCTTGGCTAGGTCCAAAACCTGAGGACGAAAAATCCGGAAGATCAAATTGGAAATCAGCAATAGTAGGCTACCAAAGAATACTAGCCTCATCTTGGTCAAGCCGGTCAGATAAAACGGTGTTTCTGCGCCCGGTTCAACACCTGCGATCAGCCGAAATGAAGCTATTTCTGCGATTTGGTCGTTGAACAGGATCAGATACCCAATGATCGGCACCAACGCGACGACACGCGTTAAGTCATTGTTGGCAACTCGTTCAACTGACTGCCATTGCATGAGCTTCCAATCAGAATGGAACTTCATTGAAATGCGCTACTCCCAAACAATCGTGGTCTCCCAGCGACACGAGAGGCTGTACCCCTCAACGTTCTGAGGACGATACCTCATTGAAAACTTGACGGAAAGCTGCAGCGGCTGTCTATTTGAGACATGATATTCAATTTCAAGTTGTAGGCGCATAGATGACTGAAAAGTTGCCAGATTACTTGGCTCAAGGCGAAGCTGCCCGTTTGTTCCCCGTTCTCTCAACCACGTCAAAGGAAGGCCGAACAACATCCATTGTGCTGGCCTGTATGGTTCAGATTGAAGAGCTCGGAGCCGCGCTGCTGCAGTCAATAGGCCAGAAGCGAGGAAAACGGGCCCAGGTTCATGCTTTCACCGAGGTTGTGTTCAAGAACCAATCCAAGACGATCAAGGATCGGCCCGACGGCTTGATTGTCCTGAAGGTTGGCTCTCGCGAGTGGAAGGCCCTTGTTGAAACCAAAGTTGGGAACAACGCCCTCGATGCCGAGCAAATTGAACGATACCGTGCTCTTGCCAAAGAGAACGGCGTCGATTGCGTAATCACGATATCTAATCAATTCGCGACTACGCCGACAGCGCACCCTGTTGAGGAAGTCAGGAAGAGCAGGTCCAAGATTCCCGTGTATCACTGGTCTTGGATGCATGTGGTCACGACTGCGGAGTTGCTGATCAGCAATGAGCAGGTCGAGGACAAGGACCAGCTACTGTTGCTGAATGAGCTTAGGCGCTTCCTCAATCATGAGAGCGCTGGCGTCCAGGGCTTCCATAGGATGCCCAAGGAATGGGGCGATCTCAACAAACTGGTGTCGTCTGGCGGCGTCATTCCAGCACGGTCGCCAGAGGCACAGATCGTGGTCGACGCTTGGCACCAGGAAACACGAGACCTGTCGCTGATCTTGAGCCGATTGGTGGAAACATCCGTTAGTGAGAAACTGCCGCGCAAGCACATCAGTGATCCGGCTCAGCGGAAAAAGGATGAACTGCTGATGCTTCGCGAACAGCACCAGCTACAATGCGCATTGGATGTCCCTGACACGGCAGCCCCTATCGAAGTCACTGCAGACCTGAAGCGACGGTGCGTCGACGTCGGTATGACCATCCGAGCGCCTGAGGATAAGAAATCGACAAAAGCTAGGTTGAATTGGCTCCTGCGACAGATAAAAGTCGATAACATGGAGGGGCTGTATGTTCGCTTGCTTTGGCCTGGTGCTAGCGAGCCGACGCAACACTTGGTCTCAGATCTGCGGGAAGACATTGATATTTGCCAAGAAGGTAAGGACCATCTGGTTACGCACGGCTTCCACGTTTTCCTATCAAAGCGCCTCGGCGGGCGGTTTACACAACAGGCCAACTTCATATCAGATTTGGAAGAAGTCGTTCCTCTGTTTTACGGCGAAGTAGGCGCAAATCTATCTGTCTGGAAAAAATCAGCCCCGCGGATCAAACAGGATAAGCCAACCGCTGAGGACGTTTCCATCGACGCAATCGCAGAAGATGCAGAGGACTTTGATGGTTGATTTTGCTTTTCAGACTAAGCTCTTTGAAACGTAGATCTGTAGTCTGATTGTCTTTTTAAGCGCGCACCCACCAGAAGCTCACATTTCTTTGCCAAGGCATGACAGAATAGCAACGGTTGGCTCGGGAGCGAAATCGGCACGTGTAGTCGTCCGAACGAACCTCCAGATATGGTGCGGCGCAAAAAGCAGTGGGATACATCCACCCAATTGCCTCGTTGTATTAAACCCATAGCCAACGGGGAGCCGAAAATTCGAGATTACAAAAGGCGAACCTGACAGATATCTGTCTGGTCAAAAAAATGAGGCATATGTGGCAGACGAAAATGAATTTTTCCAATTGATTTCGGACTTTGTTAAAGGCAAGGCAGGACCTCCAGATGCACATTCCGCAATTGTTTCCTTCAATTCTGACATTGATCCTGCCGGCTTTGTTCCTCCCAAGCTAAGCAATACATTCAAAGATTTCGGCTCTGAGTATCCAGTCGTGAGTAGAGCCCTTGGGAAATGCCGCTTCTTAGATTGTCTCGCCGTTTTTGGCGGGATGGCCACGTTACCGGAGTTGCAATCCAACGCGTTTCGCTTGGATGTTTTGGTCCACCTGACCTTTCTCTACGCTAAGGGCAAAAATAGACCTAAACCTTCTCAAATAGCTGCTTGGTTCAATAAACTTGATAGTGGAACTTGCGGGCGTCAAGAAGATGCAGCTGAAGACGTTTTCTTGACAAATGTTACCTTCGAAGGGAGTACATATCGCCTATTTGAAGGTACGAGCGAAGGTAATCGCTTTTACACACAGCTGTTTTTGACGATCATTGAAAGTATGCCCTCAAGCGGGCAATTTCTCTTCATCAAGGATGCCATACACTCTATACTGAAGCTGTCTGACGCCATAGCGGAACGCGCAGGTCTTCCAGCATACTGTGTCGGAGAGGTGGCACCTCGATCGCATCTTGGAGCTCCGGACAATAGAGTGATTTCTGAGTTGCGCTCGCGAGTGATGTTCTCAATGAACGATCTTGTCTCGTTGGGCATTTCTGTCGAGTCTCTGAACCCATTTTTTATCGCACAAGATGCATTCCCCAATCTTGGTGACTTTTCGTCAGGCCATACACCCTTAGAAGCAATGCCCATTACCCAAGGCAAAGATGGCGTTGTTGTCTTTCTTCCATCTTGTATCGGCCTCGCTATCCGGCATTTTTCCATCACCTACTGCATCAATACCGGCATGAAGCAGCGGGTCGAAGAAGCATTGGTTCGAGCGTATATTGCTCACTTTGCAAATGAAGGTATTCTGAAATCGGCTCCTCCACCCTTGCAAACGCAACGGATTGGCAATCAAACGATCTCTCAATTGGTGAAAGAGATCGATGAAGGCCGCTACCTTCACCTTCTTTTTGTCTTCGATACTTTCGATGGCTTCGAGGACGGCTCGTTCGCATCAATGAACGCAAGTGACGCAGACTCCGTGTTGGTTGGGAAGTGCATTGAGCACACGCATAAGGTATGTTCAGAGAACGAGGGTTTCCGTGAGGGGTTCACCGTTATCGTACCCTGCGGTTGGGGCCGATACTTTGGTATTGGGCTAAATGAAAACCCAGATAAGTGGCGTTCGGAGATGATCCCTCCACACGACTTGCTTACGTTACATCACACCCCATCATTCGATGTACTTGACCTTCTCAGGATTAGAGATGCTCAAGATCGGTTCGAAACTCTTGGTTTCAGCTTCTTGAACGGCAACGGCTTTTTGAACCTCTACGGTTGGATGGTTGGCAACGATGGCCACATCATCAAGCATGATGAGTTTCGCAACACGGCAGACGAAAAACCAATTGGTGGGATGACGATACCAATGACATGTGCTTTGTTGCCACGCTTCAAAGCCTACATGGGCACCGACATCAAAGCCATTCGAAACCCGGAAGGCGAAGTTGCTCGCTTGCGTCGCGTTCACGGATCCCCACGCTATGGTTCAGAAACACTTTCGCCGTTTTACGCCGACATAGAAGCTTTCAAGACGCATACGTTCCGCTCTGTCTACATCGGGCAGAACAATCTTTATTGGGTTGACGTGTCAGCCGCAAAAGAACTCGATCCCGACGTTCGGTACCAAATGCTTAGCATGGCAAACCATTGGGCAGAGTTCGTGTTCAAACATCTAGACGAGCAATCAGAAACTCCATCGGGTAAAATAATTCTTTGCAAACTTCACTTTGACGACACAGCAATGCCGGATGGGAATGATCCAGCTTTGACAAACGCAGAGGTTATGTCCCTCTTCTCGCAGACAGACATTGAACATGGCCCGAACTGCCATGAATGCTTAATAACCGTGAATGAAGGTTTCTTATCTGCTCAAAGGCGCGTCGACAATCTGGCTGAGCGCTCGCTGGTACAGTCGATCATAGAGGCTTCTCTCAACTTATTAGGAATGAATGCCACCGATACGCATGTGTCGATCATGACTCAATCTGTGGTCAAATCAGACAGAGCTCGCCACTTTCATGCGTTTTCAGTTCCCAAGGCACATGATTTTATTCGCGAAGACCTAAAAGACGACCCTATTTTTATTTCTCGTTTTGACGATGCCACCCTGCGTCTTGGCCTAGGCTGGATGGCGCAAGAACGCTCCGCACCGTACCAAATCGAAGGGGTAAACGACTGTACTGAGTTTTTGAAAGACTTAGTGCGTGCGTTGGTCTCGAAATTTAAGTCTGATTTATCGGTTTTCGAAAGAAGTGCAGTGGTTGATTTATGTCTGCGCAACCATGAATGTGCCTCTAAAGAGATCGACACTTGGAAACGAACCTTCGGCGCAGTCGAGGCTCTGAGCGATGAAACAGCACTGGCGTCTGAGGAGGCCGTTGAAAAGCTAGGCCAACTCAATGCCACTTGTATGACTTCGCGTATCATCGTGGAAGCGGCTTTGTGCGAGTGTCCTTTGGGGGAAGGGTTAGTTCCCGGTCACCATGATATCGGCCCATTGATGGTGATGGCTTCATTCATGCACCATATGGGCGGATATTCTGATGCAATTAGGTCGGGAGCGATGCCTCCCAAAATAGAACTGTCGCTTGCTGGAGAAGTCATGATGGATCATGGTTTCTCAGATCAAGTCATAAATCCCTTTGGAGAAATGTATCAAGGGGCGGGTTTGACACGAGCGAGTGCAAGCTATGGAAGCCATTTTGGCGAAACAGAGCAAATAGTCGAAGAAGATGCTGAAACCGAAACAGCCGATAGTGAGGAGGCTTCAGAGCACGAGAAGCGGAATACTGATTTTGCAGGTGTTTGGCAGGACGAATACGACTGCCCGTTCGATGTCATGCAAGCGGTTTGGAATGGTTTTCATAACGTCTTGGAGGACGAGAGGAAGGCACTGATAAAATGGACACGCTCAGAACTGGTTGCCCGTCTAGTCAAGGAGACAAACCTTACACCGGAAAATGTGCAGACTTGCCTCGATCCGTTTATCTATACACCGCGCGAGACATGGAATTGCTCGCCTGCGGGTTTGGGAGATTGGGCCTGGGCGCCTTGGAGGTTTCAGAGGCCACTATCCATTGTCACACGTCCAATTATTCAGCTGGATGATGCGGATGACCCGTCCTTCATTATCGCTCCTGCGATGGTTACAACTCACTTGAATAACTTCATTATTGGAGCGCGCACGGGTGATATTGAGCGGCGACTATTCCGCAAGAATGGCCCTATGTTTAAATGGATTGATCGGATCAACGCCGAGGTCGGGGAAGCATTCAATGAAAAGGTTGCTAGGCGCTTCCGTGAAATCGGTTGGAAAGCACGAGCCAATCTTTCTGACGGGCAGATATTCAACAGAAAGAAGACACAAGGTTTTGGTGACGTGGATGTGATGGCTTGGAATGATGCAGAGGGTCGTGTTCTTGTAATTGAATGCAAGGATTTATCGACGGACAAGACAATCGGTGAAATCGCGAAGCGGCTTGAAAAGTATCAAGGGGCAGTAAAGGACAAAGGCAAGAAAGATGATCTGAGGAAGCATCTTGATCGATGTGAAGCCATTGAAATGGAAACCGACAAGGTGGCCAGCTTCTTGGACATGGAGATCAACCAGATTGATCGCGTCTTGCTCTTCAGCGACGCGACACCGTTACAATATTCGTCGATTACAGAAACGCATAACGTCGCCTTGGTGACGTACGAGGAAATTGCTCAAAACTTTGGGCTAGAGATCACTTAAATACCGCAAAATCCTAGGGGGCCCATCTACAGTGCGTTAGTCGGGGGCTTTCGCAACCTGGGAGACCGCTGATAGTCGAAGAATACCTGCGCGAGTATCCCGTCTTGAAACATCGGCGGGACCCTTCACTTTAAACATCCCTTCTACAATCAAAAGTAGAACAGGGGTGAAATAACAAAGTGAGAACATCGCTGAAAGGGTGTTATGTGAAGCAATCCCTGGTTGAGTAGCTGTGGTGCACGGCACCTTCTATGACCCACATCGAAACGGAAGTCCTATCGCGAAAAGAAGCTGGAGTAGAGGGCTTGGGTTGTGGGGACTTCTGTTCGCTTTACCACTGGGCCGATGAAACCAGGCTTTGATCTGCGACCATTTACTGAAACAAAGATGATCGCACCTTAAAAAGTCAGCTGAAGTCTGTCGGTTCTGGGGCTTCGTCGCTCCGCTTGATTTCAGGAAGAAACGCGTTCAGGCTCTGTACGTATTCCACAATTACATCACCAACTTTTTCTGACGGTCGTGACACGTCGTCGAGAAGTTGCCGCGCGGCTTCCTCGATGCTTACACCTCGTTCCGCTGCGATAATTCGCAGACGCCCATAAGCTTCGAACGATAAGTTTTTGACAGTCAAATTCGCCATTGGAACCTCCACTTCGGAACCTACTATCATATCCTAGACGCAATTGCGTTGCCGTCATTTTAGTCATTTGCACTAAAAAAACGATCCCTGCCAGATAGTTTTGGCCCGCCCATCGGACCGTCGGAGCACCTTGCGGCTAAGGTCCAAAGCGAGCCCAAAAGTACAAAATGCTGCAAAATCTGCCAATGACTTCGAATTCGCAAAACTGGACGTTGGTTTGATTGAAAGCAATGCAAACAGTGCATTTGCCTAGCATTTCCAGTTACAACCGCATCAGCCAGCTCTGCCCTATTCGTTCAAAGCAGGTCGTTCTATTCGCGGCCTTCAAGGCTGAGACCCATGATCTTTGACAGGACGCCGCCGTGTCGCAGCAAGTCGACCTCTTGGAATGTTTCCACCGCCACTTTGCAACGGATATCGCCCAGCACTTCGGTGCCGCGCTGCCACTGCAAAGTAGTTTCCAGACCAGGCACCAGCGTCTCAGGTGGCAGGTTCACAGCGAAGCGATCCTCAGCGCGAATGCCCGCCGTCTTGGGATCGAAACCGTCAATGATCTGCACCGGTACCACGCCCATACCGATCAGGTTGGTGCGGTGGATGCGCTCGAAACTTTTGGCGACCACGGCGCGGATGCTCAGCAGTGCTATGCCTTTGGCCGCCCAGTCGCGGCTGGAGCCCATGCCATAGCGGTCACCGGCCAGAATGATAGTGGGCTGCCCTTGATCCGCCAGGATTTGGGCTGCTTCGTGCAAGGGCAGGATGCGCCCATCCTCGAGCGTTGTCTCAGCAGGGGCCAGCCCCTCTTGCAGGAAGTTCACCGCAAGCCTGTTTGTGAAGAGGCCACGTAGCATGACCTCCCAATTGCCGCGATAGGCGGCATAGACATTCATGTCCTTGGGATCACCGCCGCGAGCGCACAGCCATTTGCCCGCCAAACTGGTTGGATCCACCCACCCCGCCGGCGAAATATGGTCGGTCGTCATATCATCCCCAAGCACCATCAGAGGCGTGGCGGTATAGTCGCCTAACCGCGATTGCTGAGGCTCGGCGGTGAATTTCGGCCGCCGCAGATAGCGCGAGGTTAGCTCCCACGAGAAGCGCGTGCTGTCATGGACCTTAATCCGGTTCCACGCGGCATTATGGGTGGCCGCAGCAAAGGCGGCGGGAACGTCCGCCTGACGATAGCCCGCGTTTAGAAGTGCCTTTATTTCAAAGATATCGGGCCAGATGTCGCGCAGATAGATCGGCTGACCCTCTGCGCCCTTGCCGATCGGGTCATTCAAGATATCGCCAAAAATATCGCCCTTCAACGCATAGGCAACGACCAAGGGTGGCGAGGCCAGATAGCCCAGATCCAGCTTCGGATGCACCCTCCCCGGAAAGTTGCGATTGCCCGACAGCACGGCGCTGATCGCCTTGCCGTCCTTCAGCGCGGTCTCGATCACCTCGGGCAAGGGGCCGGAATTGCCGATGCAGGTGGTGCAGCCATGGCCAACCAGATCAAACCCCAGTGCCGATAAATCGGGGATAAGGCCCGCGCGCTGCAGATAATCCCGTGCCGACGGCGAGCCCGGCGCCATCGAGGTTTTAACCCAGAACGGCGTCGTCAGCCCTAGCGCCCGCGCCTTGCGCGCCAACAACCCGGCCGCGATCATCATGTAGGGATCCGAGGTATTGGTGCAACTGGTGATCGCGGCAATTCCCACCGCGCCGTCGGGCACCACGCCTTCGGTGCGGGGCGCACGGGACAGCGGACGGTCCAGCGCCGTCTCGACCCGAACTGCGGCATGTGCCGGGGCGCAGGTGTCCTGTGGGCGACGCGGACCAGAAATAGTCGGGGTGATCGCGGTCAGATCAATCTCGATCGCCCGGTCAAAGCGCGGTGCGGTGTCGGGATCGAACCATAGACCCATGGCGCGAAAAACGGGTTCGATACTGCCCGTCAGACTGACGGGCCGCGCGGTGCGTTTCAGATAGGCAACGGTTTCGCCATCCACCGGGAAAAACCCGGTCGAGGCACCGTATTCCGGCGCCATATTGGCAATCACGGCGCGGGCATCGGCGCTGAGCGTAGACAGGCCGGGGCCGCAGAACTCGACAAAACTGCTGGAGACATCAAGCACCCGCAACCGGTGCGCCACTTCAAGCGCCAGATCGGTCGGCATGGTGCCCTCGGGCAGCTGACCAGTCAGGCGCACGCCCACCACTTCGGGCATGCTCAGGGTCGTGGCTTGGCCGAACATGACGCTTTCCGCCTCGAGCCCGCCGACACCCCAGCCCAGCACGCCAATGCCATTGATCATTGGTGTGTGGCTGTCAGTGCCCAGCAGCATGTCGGGGTGGGCCTGTCCATCGGCGCAGATCTCAAGCACCGTTGCCAGTTGTTCAAGGTTGATCGTGTGCATGATCCCGGTGCCCGGCGGATGCACCGTAACCCCATCCATATTCTGCGATGCCCATTTCATGAAGCCATACCGCTCGCGGTTGCGGGCGATTTCGTTGCGAGCATTGGCCGAGAACGCCGCCTGCGTCGCATAGCGATCCACCGCCAATGAATGATCAACCGAGACGTTGACCGGCAGGTTCGGAGAGAGAACGCCCGGGTCGCCGCCGGCCTCGGCCACCGCGTCACGCATCCCGGCAATGTCCGCCAGTGCGGGCGTGCAGGTGGTGTCGTGCATTAGGATGCGGTTGGGCATGAAGGTGAGCTCAAACCCATCGTTTCGCCCCTCAAGCCAGGCATCGAGCGCAGCTACCAGCGCGTCCGACTGGCCGGTGGCGCGTAGGTGGTTTTCGGCTAGAAGACGCAGGATAAAAGGCAATCGATCCAGTCGGTCGCCCAAAACACGTGGAAGGTCCGTGGCCCTTAAACGGCGCGTCCCTGCATCAATTTCCAGATCGGGGATCACCTTATCCTCGCTGGAGTCCAAATGGATAGTGGCCGCAGTCACACGAGTTTGACCTTGCTATGCAATACTCCATCGGCGTCGCCATAGATCCAGTCGCCCGGCGCAATGGTCACACCACCGATGTGAATATCGCAGCCAGCTTTGCCCCAGCCCATTTTCGCGCTTTTCACCGGCGAGGTTGCCAGTGCGAAGACCTGCGTCGCCATCTGCTCGATCTCAGCGCTGTCGCGAATGGAGGCGTTGAGAACCAGCCCCACCCATCCGTTATTGATCGCCATTTTCGCGATCATATCCCCTAGAATGGCAATGCGGGTGGAACCGCCGCCATCTACGACCAACACGCGGCCCTCGCCGGGCCTTTCCAACTGCGCGCGCATGACCATGTTGTCTTCGAAACACTTCACGGTCTGCACTGGGGCGGCGAAATGCGGTGCCGTGCCGAAGCGACGAAACGGCAAGTGAACAAGCGACAGTTTGTCGGCGTGGTCATCAATTAGGTCAGCAGTTTTCATTTCGGTCTCACATATTTGCGTAGGTTGCTTTCAGGTCGGCCACGTCGGCCTCGCTCAGGAGGCGCGTCTTTTGCCCGCGCAGTGCTACAAGAAGTTTGGCAGTTTCTTCCAGCTCTTCTGCCGCGCACACGGCCGAGAACAGATCCTTGCCCGACACCACGGGGCCGTGATTGGCCAGCAGAACTGCGCTGTACGCGCCCTTCAGGTCACGGATCAGTTCGCCCGATTTCGGGTCGCCCGGTTTGACGTAAGGCACCAGTTTCACCGTGCCCACGCGCATCACCACATAGGGTGTCAGTGGTGGAATGCAGTCATCGGGGTTGGTGTCTTGTAGACAGGAAAGAGCGGTCGCCCAGGTCGAATGCAGGTGCACCACGGCCCCCGCCTGCGGACGGGTTTCATAGAAGGCCTGATGCAGGAACACTTCCTTGGTCGGACGGTCGCCCGCCACGTGATTGCCATCCAGATCGATTTTGCTAATCCGGTCGGGATCAATCGCGCCCAAAGTAGAATTGGTCGGTGTCATGAGGATGCCATCGGGCAGTCGGGCTGAGACATTGCCAGCCGTCCCGACCGAAAAGCCCCGGTTGAACAGGGACGCACAGAGGTTCGACATCTCTTGGCGCAGATCTGCTTCGGTGCTCATGTCCACCCCTCCATGATGCGCAGAGCTTTAGTAAAGAAGTCCGGCGCGCCGAAATTTCCTGATTTCAGCGCAAGCGAGATCGGTTGATCCTCGCCCAGTGTCAGGACTGGAACGCCTGGGTCGATTTCCGCGCCGATACGCATCGCAGGCGAGCCAAGTTCGCCCGCCACTGCCTGCGCCACCGCGCCCGAAGTTTCGCCGCCCGCCACAACGATCCGGCGATAGCCGCGTTGCACCAGTGCGCGGGCGGTGTCGGCAAACAGAGCGTCCAGCTTCTCGGCCACGGCCTCGCGACCGAACTTGCCTTGAATCGCTTTCACCTCGTCGGGGGTGCCAGAAGAATGGACCAGGGGCGCATTGCCGGTGTTCTCAGCGATGAATTCCAGCAGGTCATCCATTGTGACCCTCCCATTCATGACGCCGGGTACGTCGATGGCATAGGTCGGATGCGATTTCTGATGCTCGGCCAGCTGACCGCGCGTCGCACCAGAGCACGACCCCGCCAGAATGGCCTCGGGGCCTTGAATGCCTTCTGCAGAGGGCAAATTGGCCTTGGCCTGACCGCTGCGAATGAAGTTGCGCGGCAAGCCCAGCGTGATGCCCGAACCGCCCGTAACCAGCGCAGCGCCTTCAAGTGCCTCGCCCAGCGTCAGCAAGTCTTCGTCAGATACGGCATCGGTCACAGCATAGTGTTCTTCCGCACCTTGCAGCGCAGCCCGCACCTGTTCGGACCCGGCCAACACGGTCGACAGCGGCAAATGACCCACCGCATGCTCGGTCTGCAAGCGCAGGAAGCGGCGCAGGTCGGGATCCGTCATCGGCGTCAACGGATGGTTCTGCATCCCACTTTCGCTTAGCAGCATGTCATGCACGAACAGATGGCCCTGGTAGACCGTGCGCCCGGTCGTCGGAAAGGCCGGACAGACCACCACGCCGCGCGCCCCCAGCTTGGCGGCCAGAGCATCGGCCACCGGGCCGATATTGCCTTCAGGCGTTGAATCAAAGGTCGAGCAATACTTGAATACGATCTGCTTGCAGCCCTGATCCAGAAGCCATTTCAGCGCCTCGAGGCTTTCGCGCACCGCATCTTCAACCGGGTTCGAACGCGACTTCAGACTAACAACGCCGGCGTCGATGTCCGGTGCGGCAGGGCCAGTAGGCACGCCGGGATACTGGGCGGTTCTCAGACCTCCTTCGCCGTCAATGCCTTTGGCCAGAGTGTTGGCGACATCGCTGCCGCCAGTGAAATCATCTGCGATAACGCCAATTAGCATTGCTGAACCTCGTTATTGTGTTCGATCCGGCGGCGGATTTCTTCAATCGCGGCCTCAGGGCTGGTCAGAACAGGAACGTCAGTGCATTCGCGCACCGCATTCGCAGCGCTGGCCATGGAAAACTGCGCCAGCAGGATGACATCCGCATCAGTGATCATGGCGGCGGTATTGGCAATCAATCGGTCGTGAGTTTCGTCGTCGCCAGCCTTTTTGGCGTCCAGCGCGCCCTCGCAAAAGGCCGAGGTGATTTGCGCGATGCTGCCTTTCTCGCGAGCAGCCTCAAGGAACTCATCCTCCATCCCACCGGCGGCAGGTTGGAAAGTGTACAGCATGACAACTCGGTCTCCGTGGGAGAATGCCGCTTCGAACATAGCTTCGTTAGGCTTCATTACTGGAATGCCCGCCTCGAAATTGGCACGTTCGATGGCCGCCCCGAAGGCGGAACAGGTGAATAATACCCCATCGGCCTCTGCAGCCTCGGCATAGCGGGAAAGGTCGATTATCCGGCGCAGAAGGTCAGCGGAAAGTTCCGCCGATTTCGCACGATCCACCGAAAGACCCTCTTCCAATATCGAGATCATCTCGGCTTCCGGCCAAAGCTTATCTGCGGCGTCCTCGATCGGATCAATCGCCACTTTGGTTGCATGAATAAGCGCTATGCGCGGTCGGTCTTTCATCTTTTTTGCGTCCTGAAATATTCGGCGACACCACAGGGAGAGAGGCAGTGCCGCCGAAAAGCTGCGGGCAAGAGTTGCCCGCAAGGAGTATCCTCAAGCTGCAACGCTTTCGCGCGCTACGGCTTCTGCGACGAGGGAGCCAAAGGCGTCACAGTTCACGGATCCACCCAAGTCACGGGTGCGGTTTTCCGAGACGTCGATCACTGCGTCCACGGCGTCGGCAATGGCTTGACCGGCATCCATCAACTTCTGGATGCCACGCTGTTCGCCCAGCCAGGTCAGCATCATGGCCGCTGATAGGATCAACGAGGTCGGGTTGGCGACGTTCTGCCCCTGAATATCCGGCGCCGATCCATGTTGCGCCTGAGCGCAGCACAGACCGGTTTCAGCGTTGGCGTTGATCGACCCTGCCAGACCCAATGACCCAGACAATTCCGACGCTAGATCCGACAGGATGTCCCCGTAAAAGTTGGTAGCTACCACCACGTCGTAAGCTTCGGGTTTGCGCACAAGAAGTGCGGCGAAAGCATCGACGATCAGCTCTTCGGTTTCAACTTCGGGGAAGTCCTTGGCCACTTCGCGGAAGCATTCCAGGAACAGTCCGTCGGTCATCAGGAACGAGTTTGCCTTGTGGATCGCCGCAACCTTCTTGTTGCGTTGCATTGCCAACTTGAAGGCTTCGCGACAAATCCGCATCGAGCCGTGGCGGGTGATCTTGCGTACCGACAGCGCCATGTCGGGGTCGGGCATCATCTCGCCCACGCCCTTGTACATGTTTCTGTCAGGGTAGAAGCCCTCGGTGGCTTCACGCATGATCACCAAATCCATGCCTGGCGCTTTGTTCGGGATGAAGCTGCGGGTACGTGCGGGACGTACGTTTGCATAGAGGTCCAGCCCGATGCGGAAGCCAGCCGACACGTTGCGTCCACCTTCGACAACCGGGGGATAATCCATGTGTGACTGAGTGCCTAGGATCACACCGTCAAATTCGGTGCGGGCGCGATCCAGAACCTCTTCCCGCAGGGTGATGCCGTGGTTCTTTAAGCTGGTGAAACCGCTCTCTTCTTCATGGAAGGTCAGTCCCAGATCAAAGCGTTTGTTCGCAGCTTCGACAACTTCCAGGGTCGCCGCCATGATTTCCGGCCCGATACCATCGCAGGGCAGTGTCATGATACGCATACTAGTCTCCTATGATCGGCCATTTGGCCAAGTTCGTTGAGGGTGTCGGCTTAGTCGCCGACGAATTCTTCTTGATCGCGTGCGGCTTCCATCCGCTTCTTCATGCGACGCCCCATCAGCATGGGCAGCACGAAGCCGGCGATTGCGACAAGCCACAGGATAATGGCCAGGGGACTGCCGACGAGGATGAACCAGTCGCCATCCGAGATCGTCATGGCGCGGCGCAGGTTCACTTCCATCTGGTTGCCTAGGAGAATGCCAAGGATCACGGGCACCAGAGACACGTCGAGTTTGCGCAGAACCCAGCCAGCAATCCCAAAGCCCACCATCAGCATCACGTCAAAGGTCGAGCCGGTGATCGAATAGATGCCTACGAAGGAAATCATCGCGACGATCGGCATCAGGATCCGGGTCGGGACCATAAGCACACGGGTGAAGATGCCTACCAGCGGGATGTTCATGGCCAGTAGGATGAAGTTCGCAAGGAACAGCGAGGCGATCAGGCCCCACACGATGTCCGGGCTTTTCGAAAACAGCAGCGGACCAGGCGTGATGTTCAGCTGCAGCAGCACTGCCAACAGAACCGCCGTTGTCCCCGAACCGGGAACACCCAGCGCCAGCATCGGCACCAGTGCGCCACCCGAGGCCGCGTTGTTGCCCGCTTCCGGTGCCGCGACGCCGCGCGGGTCACCTTTGCCGAAGGTCTTGCCATCACGGTCAACCGCTTGCTTTTCCAGCGAGTAAGCCAGGAACGAGCCCAGCGACGCGCCCGCACCGGGCAGAACGCCCGAGAAGAAGCCAAGACCCGTGCCGCGCGCCATCGAGGGAAGGCAGCGCTTGATCATCTTGAAGTCGGGCATGATCCGGCCAATTTTGGTTGCCCCGGCTGAGCCGACTGCGCCACCGCGGTGATGCTCGAGGAAGATGAACACCTCGCTCAGTGCGAACAAGCCGACGATCGCAATCAGGAAGTCGATGCCGTCATAAAGGTGTACGTGGTCGAAGGTGAAACGCTGCGAGCCCGTCTGGCTGTCGCTGCCAATCATGGCAATGCCCAGTCCCAGCGCTGCCGCAAATGCCGATTTTGCCTGGTTAGTGGACGAGATGCCGCCAAGGGTTGCAAAGGCCACCGTGAACAGTACGAAATACTCGGCCGGTCCAAATAGAAGGGCTATTTTCACCAACTGCGGGGCCAGAACGACCAGACCACAGGTGGCCACGAAGGCACCTACGAACGAGGCAACCCCAGACAGCGACAGGGCCTCGCCTGCCTTGCCCTGCTGGGCCATCGGATAGCCGTCCAGACAGGTCATCATCGCCGGTTCGTCGCCGGGAATATTCAGTAGGATCGAGCTGATCCGTCCCCCATACATGGCACCGTAATAGACACTGACCAGCAGGATCAGAGATGCGGTCGGGCCCAGACCCAACGAGAAGGCAATGGGGATCAGGATCGCTACACCATTGGCTGGGCCAAGACCCGGAAGTGCACCCATCAACGTTCCCAGAAAGCAGCCGATGACCGCCAGCAACAGGTTCTGCGGGGTGAGTGCGATGGCAAAGCCATCTGCAAGAAGAGACAGAATTTCCATAGGTATCGCTCCTCAGAAACCAAGTGGACCTTTGGCCAAAGCAAGGCCGAGGATCAGGTGGAAAACGACGTAGATACCAACCGAGGTACAGACCCCCGTTACGAGGGACCAAAGGGGTTGTGTCCCCAGGCGCCACGTCAAGTAGGCCGTTGCGAATACAGTCGAAATCAGGAAGCCGATTTCGGGAAGCGCCCGGCTGTATGCAAACATGACAGCTGCCGCGAAGACGATTTCGGCAAATTCGCGCATATGCGGCCATTCCGGTTCGTCGTCGGGGCGCAAGATGAAGTAGAGCGAACAAAGCGCGACGATGGAGCCTACGATGTAGGGGAATGCACGCGGACCAACCACATCGACCATGAAGCTGTCTTTGATCGTTGACGCGGCCCAAATATAGAAGATGGCGAGCGCCAACCCAAAGCCGCCAAAGATGCGGTCACTCATTTTCTCCTCCCTTTCATTTGATGTGCAGTGGGCTGGCCGGTTCATGCGGCCAGCCCGAAGTCGCGTTATTGGATAATGCCAATCTCTTTCGACAGCTTGGTCACATCAGAGATGCTGCCCGCCACGAAGTTGTGCATATCGTCGCCGAAGTTGTTGAAGGGTGCGATTGCAGCTTCTTCAAGGGTTGCCTGGAAGCCCGGGTCGGCAACCATGGTCTTAATGGCGTTCGACCAAAACTCTTTCGCTTCGTCCGAGGCACCAGCGGGCATGTATAGACCGCGCCAGTTCGCACCAACCACGTCATAGCCCAGCTCTTTTGCGGTGGGGATGTCCGGGTAGTTGGCCAGACGCTCGGGCGCCATGATGCCGATGATGCGGATGTCACCCGACTCCAAGAAACCCAGCATTTCCGAGAAGTCACCTGACAGCGCTTCGGTCGCACCCGAAAGCAGACCTGTCATCGCTTCGCCGCCACCGTCAAACGAGACGTATTTCAGCTGCGTGACGTCTTCCATTCCTGCTTCGCGTGCCACCAGCATGGGCTTGATGTGATCGAAGCTGCCAACCGACGAGCCACCAGCGATACCGACCGAACGCGGATCTTCCAAGATCGCGTCCATCATGTCTTTTAGCGTCTGGAAGGGCGAGTCTGCGCGAACAGCGATGGCGCCATATTCCGCACCGAAGGTCGCCAGGAAGTGTACGTCATCCTGCGTCGCGTCCTCATAGATGCCCTGCGCCATACGCGCGCTGGTCGACATAGACGCTGCAACGATCAGGTTGTTGTCTTCGTTACGCTCTTTGGTGACGTGGGCAAAGGCAACACCGCCGCCGCCGCCCGACATGTTGGTGACTTGCATCGAATCTTCGATGACACCCAGATCAAAAAGGTGTTTGGCGGTTGTACGGCAGATGAAGTCCCAGCCACCACCCGGGTTGGACGGGGCGATGCACTGCGGGCTTTCAGCTTTGAATTCAGCGGATGCAGTACCCACACCGGCCAGCAGGGCAACGGTAGCGAAGGCGCTTGCACGAGTAAGTTTCATGAACACGAGGTGGTCCTCCCATTTTTTGATGTTCGGTAGCGCGAATCTCGCGCCAGTAACAGGAATTGCATATTTGATTGCAAAAAGCCAATTTAAATTTGCTTTTACGCGGTCAAAAATCCAAAGTCACATTGCTGCATATTAGCCGTACTGTTGCCGCATCGCTGCAAAAGCATTGATTAATAACAACTTACTTTTCTACCCGGCGTCACCGGAGCTTGGCTTTTGTTCTACCGGACTGGCAAAAAACCAATCATGGGCACGTGACAGTTGCAGAAAGGTGTAGACCTAAATCCAATTTTTTGGTTTTTATAACTCATAAAGCCAGAAAACTGGGGCGTTCTGGAAAGGCAAATGCAATCTGGGATGCCCCCAAATCAACCCATCGGTGATTAGGATGTCGGGAAGAACAAGCGAGCTTTCGAGGAAGATCTCCAACCGGCTACTACATGACATAGTGTCCGGCTCCCTAAGTGCCGGAGAGCATGTCAGCGCCCAGCAGGTTGCCGACAGATACGGCGTTTCGCGTACTCCGGTACGCGAAGCTTTGGTTAGCCTTGAAAACCAGAAGGTACTCGTCCGGCAACCAAACCGCGGATATTTTGTTGCAGACAAAATCCCATCAAAGATAAATTCTACCCTGGCAAAAGCGATGCCCGAGGGAAATGAGGACTATCAAACCCTCGCCAACGACTGGCTGACCAACCAGATCCCCGAGGACGTTACTGAACAGTTTTTGCGTCAGCGATATGGCTGGACTAAAACCAAGGCTCACGACCTATTGGCCAGGGCATCCCGGGAAGGATGGGCAGAACGCAAAGAGGGATACGGTTGGCGTTTTTTGCCGGTTGCCAAGACCCCAGAGGCTTTCGATCAGATCTATAGATTTCGAATGGCGATCGAACCCGCCGCCATGCTCGAACCCACTTTCGAGCTTGATCACAAAGTCTTGGATGAACAGCGGCGTATTCAGGAAGGCATGTTGAACATGGATGTGAAATCAGCTCCGGACGAGTCCTTGCTCAAGAACGGTTCGCTGTTTCATGAAGAACTGATCAAACTCTCGGGCAACCCATTTTTCCTGATGTCACTACAGAGAGCCAACCGGATGCGCCGCTTGATGGAGTACCGGGCTGAAGTCAACCGCGAACGCCTGATCGAGCAATGCTCTGAACATCTCGAGATCTTGTCTCTTTTAGAGCGCGGCAACGTTGCAGATGCCTCTTACCGGATGCGCCAACATTTAAGCGGTGCCCTGAAACGCAAATCGCCGCTGGCTTGGAGCTGGGCTGCGGACAATCCGACGGAGGCCGATTGAGCGATGCCGCAAGACGTTAGAACTGTGCCCATGATCCACTCGATGGCCTTGGTTGCGCATGACAAGATGAAAGATCAGATGATCGAATGGGCGAATGCGCATAAGTCCGAACTGGCAAAGATGGAATTGTTCGGCACCGGCACGACCGGGGGGCGTATCGCTACTGAAGTCGGGTTACAGATCACCTGTCTGAAAAGTGGCCCTCTCGGAGGTGACGCGCAAATCGGCGCGATGATAGCTGAAGGGCGCCTTGATGCGCTGATCTTTTTCATCGACCCGCTTTCCGCGCTGCCTCACGATGTGGATGTGAAGTCGCTGCTACGACTGGCCACGCTGTATAACACCGCGCTGGCCATCAACGTGGCAAGCGCGACGCTGCTGGTGCGCGCGGCTAGCGTTAAAACCGCCAAAACTACCTGAGGATTCACTTTCCGCACAATCTACCAAAATATGAATGTCTGCGGAGGGGCTTTAAGGGGTCATTCAGGTAAATAAAGCTAATATCGGTTTTGTCCGCGAATGGTGATTTCGTTCAGCGCCAAATCTTGCACGCGCAGCGAATGACCGGAACGCGGGCTGCGACCGCAGAATGCTAGCAGAGTACCGAATGTCTCTTATGGGCCGTCTGCGTGATCAGCTGGCAGCGGGGCAAGGGCTTCTGCTGCAACAGCACCGAGCTCCGAAATGAGCCCAAAATGACTAATGCTGCGCAACGCTCCAAGGTCCGTTTTGTTCGTCAGTAGGGTTATTTTGAAAAAACTTCCGATCTGCGGCGGCACAGTAAGTTCCCAGTTATGTCCACGCAGACATGCTGTTCGATCCTACTGACCACGATTCGCTATGCAAATCACTTTGGCACGCTATCTGCCGATCTAGTACCAGCCTCAGGTCAGCATCCGAAGCCTCGAACAGCACTCCATTTCCCAATTTCTCGGGGGCTTTGGTTTGCGCCAGAAGGCGCTTACATTATTTTAAATGCACTGTATTGGAGTGATTGCCCCATTCCATTTGATCACTTCTGCTGCCAGGTTGTGACCAGCTTTCAGACATTCGCGAACGCCCTTACTCTTGACATGTGCTGCGAGGAAACCAGCATTGAAACTGTCCCCTGCGGCTGTGCTATCAACGACTTCTGCTACGGTGGGCAAACCTTGGGCTTTCTGACAAGTAGTGAGATTGATTGGACCAAGAGCTCCCCGTTTCAGTGCGCCAAATTCCACACCAAGACTGCCTAAACGGCGCAAAACATCTGTTTCGTTTCGATCGCCAAAAAGCTCAATCTCATCGTCCAGTGAAGGCAGCGCGATATCGGTCAGCCGCCACATTTCACGATTTAATTCCCTAGCCGCTTTTGTGCTCTCCCACAGACGTGGCCGGTAATTACTATCGAAAGCAACAGTACCCCCTCCTTTGCAGAAGCCGCTTACAAAATGAAGCAGGTTTCTTCTCACCTCAGGCGTGAGAATTGCTAGTGAAATACCGGACAAATACAGTAAATCGTAGCCGGCCAATTCTTCCAATGGAACTGAGCACGGGGCTTGAAAAAGCGTGCGAGCAGCGGAGTCGGAACGCCAGTAAGTAAAGCTGCGCTCGCCGTTTTCGTCCGTATCTATGGCATAGAGACCTGGATTTTTGTCGTCGCGAATTTCAATGCTGGATGTGCCAATTCCGTGTGCGGAAATCGATTTCATAATGATCTGTGAATAGGGATCCGAACCCAACGCCGTACAGTACGCAACAGACACATCGGTGTCGGCTAAAATCCGGCTCAGGTAAACGGCGGTATTGAATGTGTCACCGGCAACGCCCAGCTTTGCGTTGACACCATCATCCGACACAATCTCGATCATCACTTCGCCGATGCAGCAGATCTTCTGAATCGGACGCTTATTTCTTGCCACCTAAATCTCTCCGAATGTTTGTCGCACCTGATCCCAGGCATTTTCGAGGTGGCGCTTGAGCGCATCCTCAGCTGCGTCTGGGTCGCGCATAAGAACTGCGTCAAAGATTTCCTTATGGGCCTTAAAGTTCTTTTGGTTTCGGTCCGGGAGTCGTGGCATTTGCATCCAATGGGGTGCTAGCCACGTTGTGTAGGCCCGGTTGACCGCTGGCAGCACCGGATTCCGAGGAATTTCATACAGGATCCGGTGAAACCCAATATCGGTTTCGTAAAACATTTCGCTGTTATCTATAGACGCCTCGTTTGCTTCCAGCGCCTGTTTCAATGCGGATATATCATGTTTGTCCGCTGTTTTGGCGGCTTCCCGAACCAGCGCTGCCTCAAGCAAGATGCGTGTGTCAAACAGATTTCTAACGCCTCCGGGCTGGTGCAACAGATGCGTGACGATGCTTTCGATCGCGCTGAAAGCACTGTCGTATCCCGGTTTTCGAACCAGCGGGCGGTGCCTCGGGCGCGCTTCAATCAATCCTTTGTTCGACAATGCGACAACTGCTTCGCGAACGACTGTTCGACTGATCCCGAATTCCTCCATCATGTCGCGCTCGGGTGGTAGTGGCTGGCCATCTCCAAGCTCACCGGTCTGGATTCTCTGAGCAAGGATTGCGACGACATTGTCCGCGGCCCGTCCATTTTCAGCTTGGTTTCGCACAAAGATTTCCTTTCGGTAGCAGGGACTACACAGACCATTGCCTCATGCAGATTAAGTATTACAAGCGCCCAAGGATCAGGTCGGCACAACGATCCCCCATCATCATGGCAGGCGCTTGAGTGTTTCCGGCATTGATATCCGGCATCGCAGACAGGTCGCAAACCCGAAGATTTTCAACGCCTCTCACGCGCATTCGCGGATCAAGAACTGCCAGTGGGTCGTTGTCAGCACCCATTTTCGCGGTACCTGCCGGATGGTAGTTTGTTTTGACAAAACGTCGGCAATACGCGCGCAGGTCTTGGTCTGAGCGCACCTCAGGCTGTGGCAACATGACTTTGTCGATCCGGTCGGCAAGAGGTGGCGCGTTGAATGCCTCGAGAAAGAACCGTTGGCCCTTAACCATCTGGTCCATATCCTCCTCGTCCTTCAAAAGGTTCGGCGACACGCTGGGCATGGCCTTGGGATCGGACGACGACAGCTTGACGGTCCCTCGGGACCTAGGTTTGATTACAACTGTTGTGACCGTCAGCCCATAGCCATCCTCGACCAAATGACGGGTATCGCGGTCGACATAGACGATCGGAACGCAAAAGGCCTGAATCGTTGGCTCTGCCTCCGGGTCCTGAGGATTGACGAAAGCACCTGCTTCAACACCAGCGCTTGTGATCGGACCACTTCCAAAGAGCTTAAACTGAAGGCCATTCCGGATCATGCGCCAGCCTTCACCCTGTCGGTAGTACCCGCCTTTCCCCTTGACGCGTGCAGTGATGGGAACTTCAGGGTGATCCACCAGATTTTCACCGACACCGGGCAAATCCACCGCGCATGGGACATCGAATTCCCGAAGATGTTCGGCCGGGCCTATCCCCGACAGCATCAGGATTTTCGGCGTTACCAAGGAGCCTGCAGAAAGTATCACTTCTCCGCTGCACCTTGCCGTGTGAACATTGCCCCTCCGATCAGCAAACCGAACACCGACGGCTTTGCCGTTCTCAATAACGACGCTCAGAACTTCGGACTGCAAACGCACGGTCAGGTTTGGGTCATTCTTCAGAGGCTCAATAAATGCATACGCTGATGATGACCGTCGACCGTTTCGGTTCATGAATTGATAGAATCCCACACCGCGCTGCCGCTCCCCGTTGAAATCCGGTGAAATCGGTTCGCCCAGGCCCTGAACGGCCTGCACGAACAGCCGGGACAGATCATCGATATGACCCGGGTCGGACACCAACAGCGGTCCACCTGTGCCGTGGAGATCATTGTACAGACGATTGTTGTCTTCCATGCCGCGAAAATGCGGTAGAACCGCATTCCAACTCCAGTCGACGCCGTCATTGCTGCCGTGCAAAATGTCCTGCCACGCGTCGTAATCTGATGGGCGCCCGCGCATGTAAACCTGCGCATTCACAGACGAACCTCCACCAAGCACATGCCCTTGGGGGATGTCGTGGACGCGCCTTCCCAGATGCTCCTGTTCTACAGTCTTGTGATAGCGCATGAATTTCGTGCCGTTAATCATTTTGAAAATACCCGGCGGCATGTCCAAAAGCGGGTGTTTGTTGGAATGCCCCGCCTCAAGAAGAAGAACCCGGTTTTTCCCGTCCTTGGCCAACCGAGCGGCGACCACGCAGCCGGCGGCCCCTCCTCCCGCAACGATATAGTCGTATTCGACGGCCATACTGCTCCTCCCATAGAACAACGCCTGTTTAGTGATGCATGCAGGACATGCGCCTCCGGCAGCCTAATAACCATTCTCGTTGGAAGGCTTTCGGAGTAGCGGCACCTCAGGCATATATGATCATACCAAAACTTTCAAGGGAGAGCCCAAAATATCAAATATGGCACATTTTTCACGTTTTCTCTTGACCTAAGCGCGAATCTAGGTGATTTAGAAAGATGTTTGGTACGACCAAAGGTGAATCGTGTTAGATTTTGATATCCAGTCCGGAAAGATCCTCAAAGCGCATATGCTCATCGATGGCGCGTGGGTCGACGACGCGGCCGGTGATCGGGTCGAAGTGGAAAATCCAGCGAACGAGCAAGTTTTCGCCACGGTACCGCTTGGATCGGAAGATGATGTGGCGCGAGCGTTGGAAGCGGCGCATAAAGCGCAATCTGACTGGGAAATGGTCCCGGCTGTGCAGCGCGGGCGAATTGTTCGGCGGCTTGGCGAACTCGTTTTGAAACGGACCGATGATCTGGCTCGGATCATCACGATGGAACAGGGCAAACCCTTCAATCAGGCGCTGAGTGAAGTCACCGCCTCGGCTGAGTTCTTGTTTAACGCTGCCGATAATGCGCGGCGCATCGAGGGGGATATTCTTGTCTCGGACAACCCCGATGAAGAGATTTTCATTCGACGCCACCCCTACGGTGTGGTCGTCGGGTTGACCGCCTGGAATTACCCGTCTGCTCTTGTCACCCGCAAGCTTGGCCCCGCCCTGGTCGCCGGGAACGGTTTTGTTCTGCTTTCGCACGAGATCACACCGCTTTCCGGTTTGTTTATCGCTGCACTTGCGCAGCAAGCGGGGGTGCCGACCGGACTGTTCAATGTGATTACGGGCCGAGGCCCTGTGGCGGGTCAAGCCCTTGTGCAGCACCCACTCACGTCTATGGTGACTATGACCGGCAGCAACCGGGCTGGACGCGAGATCTTTCGGGCCGGCGCCGACGGGATGAAAGTCTTGCGCCTGGAGCTCGGGGGAAAAGCGCCCTTCATCGTATTGGAAGACGCCGACATAGACCGGGCCGTTGAAGCGGCGATGGTTTCGCGATTCACGAATTGCGGTCAGATCTGTACTTGCAATGAGCGGATGTACCTGCATCGTTCAATCGCCGATGAGTTCCTCGAGAAATTTGTTTCAAAAGCCGCAGCCATGACGATCGGCGACCCTATGGACAACCCGGACATGGGCCCAAAGGTCAGTGGACCAGAGGTGGACAAGGTGGCTTCACTGGTCCGGGCGTCGATCGAGGCTGGTGCCGAAGTGCTTCTGGAAGGCGGCCCACTGAACCAAGGCCCCCACTCGAAAGGTCATTGGATGGCCCCAACGGTTTTGGAAGTCAAAAACAACAACACAGCCGTGGTTAAAAACGAAGTATTCGGGCCAGTGGTGCCTGCCATTCGAGTGGACGATTTTGATCAGGCATTGGCGATGGCAAATGACACCGCATTCGGATTGTCCGCCTATGTATTCACAGCAAATCATCGCCGCATCATGCGAACCCCTAAAGCGCTGAAGTTTGGCGAGATTTACGTCAATCGGGCCAATGGCGAACAGGTGCACGCGTTCCACAATGGCTGGGGTCAGTCCGGCTTGGGCGGAGAAGATGGGAAATATGGTTTCGACGGGTACCTGCGAAAGCAGAGCCTTTATCTAAACTGGGGGTGATCCCGGTAATTCAGCGGCTTGGAGGATGCGGCCGCTTTCAACTTGGAGGAGAAGTAATGAAACGTCGAATAATGCTTGGATCTGCAATTGCGCTTAGCGTCGGCCTGGGTGCCGGACTGGCCATCGCCGAGACACCGCCGCTGGAAGCCAAAGACACGTATCGTGTGGGCTTCCCACAAATGGAGTCCAACAATCCATGGCGCATCGCGCAAACCAAATCCTTCCACGATACAGCCGAAACCTGCGGCTGGGATTTGATAGCGACCGACGCCGCCGGGTCTGCCGCCAAACAGGTTGCGGATGTGGATTCAATGATCGCGCAGGGTATCGACGTTTTGTTCCTTCCCCCACGCGAAGAAAAACCACTCATCCCTGCCGTCATGAAGGCAAAAGCCGCCGGAATTCCGACCTTTCTGGTAGACCGCTCGGTTGATCCAAGCGTTGCGCAGGCGGGCGACCACTACGTATCATTCCTTGGGTCTGATTTTATTGAGCAGGGCCAACGCGCCGCAGACTGGCTGATAGCAAATTTTAGCGGTGAAAAAGGCGTTATTGTCGAGCTTGAAGGGACGACCGGATCTTCACCGGCAAATGACCGGAAAAAAGGTTTTGACGATCAGATCGCGACGGATGACCGGTTTGAAATCGTCGCTTCCCAAACCGGCGACTTTGCCCGTGATCTGGGGCGTCAGGTGATGGAAACACTGCTACAGGCGCATCCGGACGTGAATGTTGTCTACGCCCATAACGATGAAATGGCGATTGGCGCTATTCAAGCACTGGAGCTTGCGGGTCGTAAACCGGGGGAAGATGTAATCATCGTGTCGATCGACGGCACACGCGATGCCCTGCAGGCCATTATTGACGGCAAGATGGGTGTCACTGTTGAAAGCTCACCTTTCTTCGGTCCGCTCGCTTGTGACGTTATGAAACGGTACGCGGCCGGGGAAGAAATTCCCGGCTGGATCAAGGTCGAAGATCGGATCTTCACCAAGGACAACGCCGCCGATCATATCGACGAAGCCTATTAACCACTCCCTGTGTCGAAGGGGGCGGTATGCCGTCCCCTTTGATGCCTCTCATCGCAAGAGATCACGCAAATGACCGATTTGATCGAAATGAGCGGTATCTGTAAGGCGTTCGCCGGTGTGGTAGCCTTGCAGGATGCCCAGCTTCATTTGAAGCCCGGTGAAGTTCATGCGGTTATTGGCCAGAACGGCGCCGGAAAATCCACCCTTATCAAGATACTCACAGGTGTTTACCGCAAGGATTCCGGAAGTGTTAAAATCAACGGCTCTGAAACCGGAATTAGCACTCCCCGTGAAGCACAGGATGCAGGGATTGCAACGATTTATCAGGAGCTGAGCCTCGTACCCCTGCGCAGCGTGACGGAAAACGTGATGATGGGGTACGAGCCGCGCACGAAACTCGGGCTAATCGATTGGCAACGCGCGCACCTGCAGGCTGAAAAGATTTTGAAACGGTTCGGCGTGGACATCGATGTTCGCGCGCAACTTGGAACCTATTCCACCGCGATACAGCAGCTTGTTGCGATTGCCCGTGCCGCTTCGATGAAAGCGCAGGTTGTGATCATGGACGAAGCCACATCGTCCCTGGACGATCAGGAAATAGATATCCTTTTCGGGGTCGTGCGTGAACTGAAAAAGCAAGGCGTTGCAATCCTGTACATCTCGCATTTTCTGGATGAGCTCTACCAGATCTGTGATCGGGTGACGATCATGCGGGACGGCCAGACAGTTGGTCAGCATGTGGTCTCCGAGACAACCAAATTAGGGTTGATTTCGGAAATGCTGGGTCGCGACCCGGAAGAAATCGAAGCGGCAGGTATGACCGGTCTGGGCGGTGAAAAGCGAAACCAGCCTGGTGAGGTTTTGCTGGAGGCTGACGAGATATCCACCGGCCACGGATTGAAAGACGTCACGGTATCGGTGCGTAAAGGCGAGATCGTCGGTTTGGGCGGCCTGCTTGGATCTGGCCGAACTGAAGTTGCACGGGCACTGTTCGGGCTGGATGCCTTAAGCAAAGGTAAAATCGCCCATTGCGACGGCCCGGATCGTATCAGCAATCCGGCACATGCGATCGAAGCCGGAATCGGCTTTTTAACCGAAGATCGCAAGCGCGAAGGGATCATTCCGCATATGTCTGTGCGCGAAAACATGACTCTCGCCCTGCTGCCCCGGCTTCGGAAATTCGGCGGGGTGGATCGCAAGCGCGAGCAGGAGCTGGTGGGGTCTTTCATACGTTCCCTGGGCATCAAAACCGCAAGCATAGAACAGCCGATCCGTGAATTGTCGGGCGGCAATCAGCAAAAGGTCTTGCTCGCGCGATGGCTGGCGCTCGATCCAAGACTGCTGATTCTCGATGAGCCGACCCGCGGGGTCGATGTCGGCGCCAAATTCGAAATCCAGTCGATCATCCGAGACTATGTTGAAAAAGGTCTTGGCGTTCTTCTGATCAGCTCAGAATTCGAGGAACTGGTGGAAGGGGCGGACCGGATCGTCGTGCTGCAGGACGGCCATTCCGTCACGGAACTGGAAAACCCCGGGGTAACCGAGGAAAGGCTGATCGCTGCCATCGCCCACCACTATGAAAGGGGTGCAGCATGACCCCAGAGAACAAACAAACCTTGAACACCAGCAGAACCTCAGGAACGCGACTGCAGTTCGACTGGAGCTGGGTCAGCAACAACGGGGGAGTGATCGCACTAATCGTGATCCTGGCTTTCAACGTTATAGTGACACCAAACTTCCTGAACCCGCAGACCCTGTTCGTGAATATCAGTCAGGTAGCAACGATTGCAATTGTGGCTGTCGGGATGACACTGGTGATTGCCACTGGCGGCATCGACCTGAGCGTTGGTGCGGTCATGGCGTTGGCAGGGGCGATGGCACCCCTGATCTTCACGTCACCATTTGCCGAGGCGAACCCCCAAATAGGGCTGGTTCTGTCTATTGTTGTGCCTGTGTTGGTGGCGTTGCTTTGTGGTGCATTCAACGGGTTCATGGTGAGTTACCTCAATGTACAACCCATTGTCGCGACGTTGATTTTCTTTATCTCCGGTCGCGGAATCGCATTGGTTCTTACCAACGGAAATCTCCAGACATTCACTAACCCGGAGTTCAGTTATCTGGGTACAGGCAAGATCCTTGGGTTTCCGTTTCAGGGTTATCTGGTCCTTTTGATCGCGGTTGTGGTGTGGTGGGTCGTGAACCAGACAGTATTTGGCCGTCAGCTCTTGGCAGTCGGCGGAAACGAGAAGGCCGCGCGATTGTCCGGCGTTCCTGTCAAACGGGTCAAGATCGGGGCCTACGTGATCTGCGCCGGACTTTCCGGCATGGCAGGCCTGATCGTTGTCGCAATAAACTCCGCTTCGGACGCGGCACGGATTGGCAACCTGATGGAACTGGACGCAATCGCAGCAGCCGTTGTGGGTGGTGCTTTGTTGCAGGGCGGTAAAGCGCCCATATTCGGCGCCATACTGGGTGCCGTGATCATACAGCTCGTCAAATACACGCTATTGGCCAACGGGGTCGCGGACGAAGTCGCGTTGATCGCCAAAGCCGGGATCATCGTGACAGCAGTATACCTTCAGCAAGCGCGCAAGGAGTAAACCGATGCTTGATACATCTGCATTTGACCTGCGCCGCTATCTGCAAGGCAGTACACACAGCATCGGCGTTTGGATCGCGCTTGTCATCCTGATCCTGTCCGGATTGCTGCGCTACGAAAACTTTGGTGGAGCCTACAATATCTCCTCCTTCTTAAACTATAATGCGATGTTCATAGTGATCTCTGTCGGGATGTGCTTTGTGATCCTGACGGGTGGCATCGATCTGTCGGTAGGCTCTGTTGCGGCGTTCACCTCGGTTGTTGCAGCTTATTTATCACCCTACGGAATCCAGATCGCTTTGCCCGGCGCGGTGGCCGCTGGTCTGGCAATTGGGGGGTTGAACGCGTTTTTCGTTGTCGCAATGCGCATTCCACCTTTTATCGCCACGCTCGCCACGATGCTGGGTGCCAAAGGCGGCGCTTTGGTGATCTCGGGTGCACAGACGATTTCGATCGACTGGGAATCGAACTTTACCAAAATGGGCCTCGAAAAGGCGTTCGGTGTTCTGCCCTGGACCATTGTGATCACCTTTGTACTGGTCGTCGCGCTGTGGATTATTCTGGAGAAGACGTCACTGGGGCGCACAGTTCTTGCCGTCGGTGGCGGTGAGGATGCCAGCATCATGATGGGCCTGAGCGTCACAAAGGCGAAGATCTTTGTCTACACGCTGAGCGGCGGTTGCGCGGGTCTGGCTGGTGTCTTTCTGGCCTCCGGATTTGGCGCAGGTCAGCCTCTAGAAGGTGTCGGGTGGGAACTGTCTGCGATCGCATCTGTTGTTGTTGGCGGCACATTGCTGACCGGTGGCCTGGGATCTGTCCCGGCAACCGTCGCAGGTGCACTGTTGCTGGGTCTGGTTTTCAACATCCTGAACTTCGAGAACGGCCGAGGTGTCATCAGCCTGAGCGCATACTGGCAGATGGTGATCCGCGGCGCCTTCCTGTTTGTCGTGATTGTCTTCCAAAGCCGCGTGGCGTCATCATCCAAGGAAGGAACGGTTTGACATGGGAAAAATCGCAAGCGTTTCCGTGAACCTGTTTGATGTCCCCCTTGCGGAGGTACTGACGGATGCGAAACACGGAGATCATACGCATTTCGAATTGGTCACTGCGACTGTCCGGCTTGAAGATGGCAGCGAAGGCACCGGCTATACCTATACCGGTGGCAAGGGCGGGCGATCCATCGCCGCAATGATCGAACATGATCTGGCATCCTTCCTGACCGGGGAAGAGGCCGACAATGTAGAATCGTTGTACGATGCGATGCAGTGGCATGTTCACTACGTTGCTCGAGGCGGCATAGCATCCTTTGCAATTTCCGCCGTCGATATCGCGTTGTGGGATTTACGGTGCAAATCTCTGGGCAAACCTCTCTGGCAGATTGCAGGCGGTCACAGCAACAGATGCCGAGCCTATGCGGGTGGTATTGACCTGAATTTCCCGCTTCCGAAATTGCTCGCCTCCATTCAGGAATACTTGGACCAAGGCTTCAACGGCGTAAAAATCAAAATCGGGCAGCCCACACTGGAGGAAGATGTCGCACGGGTCGAAGCGGTACGGAACCTGATTGGACCGGACATCACGTTCATGGTTGACGCCAACTATTCCATGAGTGTGGAACAGGCAATTACCGCCGCGCGTGCTTTTGAGCCTTACAATCTGACCTGGTTCGAGGAGCCGACTATCCCTGACGACTACAAGGGCTTTGGGCGCATCGCGACCAACTCGAACATTCCATTGGCCATGGGTGAAAACCTACACACGATCCACGAATTTGAATACGCAGTGGCAGATGCGTCGCTGGGTTACCTACAGCCGGACGCGTCCAATTGCGGCGGTGTAACGGGTTGGCTGCAAGTCGCGAAACTCAGCCGGGACCACAATCTGCCGATTTGTTCGCATGGAATGCAGGAATTGCATGTCAGCCTTGTCAGCGCGCAGGAAAACGCCGGCTGGATCGAAGTACATTCCTTCCCGATTGACCAATACACCACCCGCCCGCTTCACGTCGAAAACCATTTGGCCGTTGCTCCTGACGATCCTGGGATCGGCGTCACCTTCGATTGGAACAAGCTTCGCCAAGCGCACGAGGAAATGCACTCATGACTCCAGACAAGATAACCGCGGCCTACTACCGTGGTGACAAGACATTCATCGTCGAGACAACCGAAGTGCCACAACCAAAACCGGGTGAAGTTCTTTTAAAGATCGCCTACTGCGGCATTTGCGGCACCGACATGCATGTCTACCACGGAAATATGGACGCACGCGTCGGGCTGAACCGCATCGTCGGTCATGAAATGTCGGCTACTGTGGCGGAGGTTGGCGAAGGTGTGTCCGAGTTCGACATGGGCCAGAAAGTCGTCGTGCGTCCCCTGGCAGCCTGCGGCAATTGTCCGGCCTGCGCGGAAGGATATTCGCACATTTGTCACAACCTGCAGTTTCTGGGCTTGGACACGGATGGGGCCATGCAGGAATACTGGTCCGTTCCGGCCGAGACCCTGCATGTTCTACCAGAAGATATACGCCTGGACCATGCCGCGCTGATCGAGCCGGTAGCGGTCGCCTGTCACGACGTGCGGTTATCGCAGTTAACACCCGGCGAAAACGCTGTAGTCATCGGTGGCGGACCCATTGGTGTACTGGTCGCTATGGTCGCCAGAGAAGCAGGAGGCAACGTCACAATCTCAGAGGTCAACGAAAACCGCCTGAGAATCGCGGGCCAGCTTGGTTTCGATACCGTCAATCCTTTGAAAAGCGATCTGGTCGCAGCGATCAACGAAAAGACGGGTGGCAAAGGGGCGGAGGTCGTGTTTGAAGTATCCGGGTCTCAGCCGGGCGTCGATGCCATGACGACCGTCGCCGCGACCCGCGGGCGTATCGTGATGGTGGCGATCCATGCGGCACCTCCCAAGGTCGACATGTTTCAATTTTTCTGGCGGGAACTCAAGTTGATTGGAGCCCGAGTTTACGAGCCCGAGGATTACGAGAAAGCCATCGACCTTATCAGAAATGGCGCGGTGGATGCAGAGACAATCATAACCGATGTCAGCCCGCTGACGGATATTCAATCCGCATTCGAAGCGCTCGACAGCAGCCCGGTTGCGATGAAAAGCCTGATCAAGGTCGGAGGCGGACAATGAGCGGTTACTCGATGTTTGACCTGAGCGGAAAGACCGCCGTTGTCACTGGCTGCAAGCGGGGGATTGGGCGGAGCATGGCTGAAGCTTTGGCAGAGGCGGGTGCCGACATTGTGGGGGTCAGCGCGACTCTGGAACTGGAAAACAGTGAAGTAGAAAAGACGGTCCGTGCACTTGGGCGCGCATTCAAAGCGTATCAGTGCGATTTCCGAGACAGGGAAGCCGTACTTCAATTCGCGGCCCAGTTGTCTCAGGACGGCATTGTCCCAGATGTTCTCGTCAACAACGCTGGAACGATCAAACGTGCCCCCGCCGCTGAGCACTCGGATGAGTACTGGGACGAAGTCATCGACGTGAACCTTTCCGCTCAGTTCATTCTGGCGCGTGAGATAGGTGCCGCGATGTTGAAGCGCGGCAGCGGAAAGATCGTTTTCACGGCTTCACTTCTGACTTTCCAGGGGGGGATCACAGTGCCGGGATATGCGGCCTCCAAAGGCGGGATCGGCCAACTGACAAAAGCGCTGGCCAATGAATGGGGGGGCAAAGGCATAAGCGTCAATGCGATTGCGCCCGGCTACGTCGCGACCGACAATACGAAGGCCTTGCGCGACGACGCGACCCGTTCGCAGGCTATTCTTGAACGGATACCATTGGGTCGGTGGGGTAAACCGGACGACTTTGCAGGTCCGGCCGTGTTCCTGAGTTCTCCAGCGTCCGACTACGTAAATGGTGAAATTCTTGTTGTGGATGGCGGTTGGATGGGCCGCTAACAACAGCATTTCTCAGGCGCTGGTATACCGAAACTCGCTAGGTAGCTAAGCCCACAGCAGGACAACAACACCGCCCATGAGCGTGGGCCTCACTGAGGATTTCGAAAGCCAAAATCTGGGCCAACTGTATTAAAAACACGCCGATCAGCGCGGTTTTACGCTCAACTTCATGCCTAAGTCCACGGCTATCAAAGCAATCTGGAGTTTCTAGTGCGGACGTTGAATCGATTGAGTACAATGGCGGCTTTGTCCGCGTTGCTGTCATTGGGGCATCACGCAGCATTGGTCAAAGTGGGACTCATTTCGGGCACTCGCCACGATCTGCCCCACGGACGGTTACTTGGAGGAAAGCGGGCTTTGTCTGCAAGGATGAAGGGAGCTTTTCAACTTACATTACGCCAACGGATTTCAGCCTATCTGCTGCCGTACTCCAGTGAACTCCAGCCTCTTCTGCCGCTCTATTTACTGATGATGCTGAGCAGCCTCATCTGAATGGTCCAATTTGATTGTTAGTGCATCATCGGCCTGTGATCCATCGGGATGATGGTTTCGGGCGCTGGCGGGCG